>QMOL01000072.1 GCA_003648225.1 Chlamydiota bacterium | reverse complement strand
CCCGTTGACAACACCACTTCCAAACGTAACCTTTACACAGGCAGACTTATCAGCTCCACTTAACGAAAAATTGTATGACTATTGTGATTCCTTATCTTGTTTACATACTATTGAACATTTCGGACTTGGAAGATATGGCGATACAGTTTGCCCGGAAGCATACAAAGTTGGGCTTGAAAATTTGTATAAAATTCTTAAAAGAGACGGAAAATTTTATTTTTCTGTTCCAATGGGACCGCAGCGAATTGAATTTAATGCTCACAGGGTTTTTGCGTTAAAATTCCTGGTACAACTATTTAAGGACAAATATAAAGTGGATACTTTTTCTTATGTTGATGATAAAGGTGATTTATACGAAAATATAAATCTAAATGATGAATTAATCGAAAATAATTGCGGATGTCATTATGGTTGCGGTATTTTTGAAATGACAAAAATTTAATAATATTTAATCAGTTTTATTTAATAACTTGGTAACAAAAGAAAACTTCTATGAAAATCGCCATATCTTTTTTCTTTATGTGTTTTATGTATGTTAACACAGTTTACTCACTTTCATATACGCGAGATGCCATTTTCACCGGGACATTTATTAACTGCTATGGTGTCGCGGTTGGAACAGCAGATAGCGTTTACGTTACTGATGCGTCAAGTAACAAAGTTTTCAGATATTCGTTGGAAGGAGAATATCTCACAGAATGGGCCACTCGAAATTTTGATGATGTTATTTCTCCGCGCAATATAGCTGTTGACGCAAGCGGCACAGTTTATGTTATAGGCATTCCATCACCTGCAAATGCACCACAGGTTTATGTTTATGAGCCAGATGGTACTTTTGTTACTAATTGGGGTAATTATTCGGGCGGCGATTCTCTGGATCGACCCGTTGGAATAGCTGTATCGTTTGATAATACTCTATATATAGGTGATGGTAGCCAACATATTCATCATTTCACTACGGACGGTAGTTTGATTGAACGTTGGAGTTACAGCGGGTTACATGGAATAAGGGGAATTGGTGTTGACAGCTCCGGCTTTGTATATGTTTCAGACGAATGGAATCACCGCATGTTAAAATTTACTTTTAATGGAACATTTGTGACCAATTGGGGCAGCTTTGGATCTGGACCAGGGCAATTCGATCGCCCAAGTGGAGTAGGCATTGACAGCAAAGATCGGATATTTGTTTCTGAATGCGGTTCGAATGACCGAATACAAGCTTTTGATACTAACGGAACATATCTTACACAGTTTAATTATCTTGATTTAGGATATGGAGATGCACATCCGGATGAAATTTCAATTGATTCACAGCAACGAGTATATATAGTAGATGCTAACCCGGCATGTAATGGATTGATTTACCGTTATCGCGAATATAAACCATATGGGGAACTGATCCTTGTTAACGGAGCTACCGGAGAAGGAAGCCACGAGACACCATATGATTTCGGAGAAACTCTATATGGGAATGTTGATTCAGCGACTTTACGCCTGTCAATTGTTCTTGAAAACGCAATGGGATTAACAATAACCAGAAGTGGTGGAAGCACCAATTTCTGGGCTTCCGGGTTATCATCAATCATTGGCGGAGGTACAAATGATAACTTTGCAGTTTTTTATCAAGCAAATGGAGTAATCAGTACCTCAGAAACGGCAACATTTACAATTGAGAGTACCAACAATATGGCTCCGATCACATTTTTTGTCAAGGCATCTACGTTATTAAACTCACCTACCGATATTTTTGCCGGTGACGGAAAGTATACAAATATAGTGAAAATCACATGGAACGCAAGTACAGGTGCTGAAAAGTACATAGTATACCGCAACACTGTTGATAATAGTGGCAGCGCATCAGATATTTCCGGCGAAATTACCAGCACAAGTTTTGAGGACACAACTGCTAATCCTTGCGAAATATATTACTACTGGGTAAAAGCCGGCTGCAATAACGGCTGGAGTGATTTCAGCGAGAGTGACAGCGGATACAAACGACTATCAATACCTATGAATGTTTCTGCAAGTGATGCCAGTTACACGAATAAAATAGAAATCACGTGGAACACAAGTACAGGAGCTACAAAATACAAAATTTACCGTAACACTGTTGATAACAGCGACAGTGCATCAGATATTTCCGGCGAAGTTACCGGCACGAGTTTTGAGGACACAACTACGGTTCCAGGTATCAAGTACTATTATTGGACTAAAGCAGGCTGTGATGCTACTGGATGGAGTGATTTCAGTGATAGTGATAGCGGATATGCAAAGCTGGCATTACCGATAAATATTTCCGCAACAGACGGCACATTTACAAATAAAATTGTGATTACGTGGTCGACTGTATTCGGAGCTACAGGATACGAGATATACAGAGATATTTCGAACAATCCTTCTAATGCAATTCTACTCACCACTTCGGAAAGCAACAAATATTCAGACACAAGTATTGATCCCACAACAAAATATTATTATTGGGTTAAAGGAACTTCATCTGCATGCAATAGTGAATTAAGCACTTCCGACTCGGGTTATGTAATACTTACCAGTAGTGATGATGGCGCTCATGGAAAATGGAAATACAAGAGCAAAAACGGCAAAGCAAAGTTAAAAGTTAAAGGTATGGGAATGACTGTTCCACTTGCTAATTATCTTGAAGATGGCTGCCTTATCGGTTTGAAAGACGCATCAAACAACGAAACAGTTGATGGACCGCACGCATTAGAACCGCTCAAAAAGAAAAAAACAGGTGAAGTCAAAAAATGGCAATACATTGAGAAAAAAGTTGCCATTATTAAATATATTCCAAAAAGTGACAAGTTAATCTATAAAGTATGGCAGGATTTACCAACTGAAATTATTTTCTTTGTTCAGCCACCCATGGAAACAGCGCAGAATGCATATGAAATAGCCCCTGTTTTTGAAATATATTTGAGACCTGGTGAAACTGTAAGGAATGGTTGGCGAAAACTTATGTCGACTACGGTGGAAGATAATTAACAGTCATTAATTAATTACACATAATAATTGCAATAACTAGTGTAAGCGAAACCGAAACGGTTACGTTATGTTATATTTGTGTGTTCAAAAATACATCCTAACTTTTCCAACGCCTTTCTGAAGACATTATCCCAGTCGTATTCATCAGCCATTTCAAGAGCGTTACTTTTGTATTCTTCATAATTGTCAAGAATTTTTTTCAGAGCGTGAGTCATTGATTTAATATCATAATCAATTTTCACTCCGGCTCCGCGCTCATCAATTTCATCTGCGACCTGAGGCACTCCAACAACAATTATCGGCAAGCCGCACGCGAGATAGACTTTAAGTTTTCCGGGATCGGCACAATAAGAAAATCCTGCTTCTTCAGGAGAATATAAAGCTAAACCTATTCCGCACTGCGCGAGTTTCTTTTCCAGTTCATCGTGATTTTCAATAAAGCCGTAAAAAGTCACATTTTTTTCAATACCTAATTCTTTGGAAAGAGATTTTAATGAGTCAAGATATTCTCCGCCGCCTAAAACCTCCAAATGGATTTCCGGCATTTCATCAAGCAAAGGTTTCATTCCTTTCATAAAAAGCTGCAGTCCTGATTTTTTTAATATATGCCCCATAAAGGCGACCGCGTATTTATTGGGATTCTCCGGAATTAATAAACGCATCTTTTTGGCGTGTGTGCCGTGAGGTACTCTGAACGCCGAAGCACATCTTTTTTCATTCATCCCATCCGCAAGACGTGCTTCGTGCATTCTGTCAGATAAGTTCCATATCGTGTCAACATGGTAACAGCAAAATCTGTCGATTGAACGGTAGAGGAAAGCGTAAAGTTTTCCCCCGGCGTTTGGTGCGTAATCGATTGTATAAAGAACAACTTTATCTGTTTTACCGAGCCATTTAGCCACGATTCCCGCGAGTGAGTCAAAGCATCCATTTCCGACATAGATGTCGAATTTTTCATTTTTCAATATGCGGAGAGTTCTAAAAAAGTCGAGAAAGTAACCGAAATAAATCGGGAGTTTTTTTCTATTAAGTTTTTTTACCGTTTTATTTCCCGAAGAATCAACCGACTCAATCCTCGCGTAATCCCGCGAGGAAAAAGGAAAAGAGTGCTCAATTAACATCGACCTGCAGATATGATTATCACAAAGCCATTGGTGTAATTCCTGGCCCGGTCCTGTCGCGTAATAATGTAAAACGGTAACAATTTTCAGTTTATTTAAATTCATATTATATAATTTTATCATTTAACGATCCGGTGATTTGGAATTAATAATTTTGTCTTAAATCTAAAATTGCAAATCTAACATCGCAAATTAATCCGGCATCACAGCATACACAGCCCATGTACGCCGGGAACTAACGCGAAATATAATGGTTTTTCACTTCGGATTCGTATCTTCACGCCAATTTTTATACTTATCCTGCGGGTACATTCTTTGTGTAATAATACCATATTTTCCGGGTTCCCTCTGATGGAAAACACGGCTGTGCTTTCGCTGAATTCGCAACGCCTCCAAATCGATTTCCGCACCCTTAAGCGACAAAATATCCGCCGATTCGGAAAAGTAGCCGTCATAGCAGGTCATTATCCCGATAGTACCAAAGTCCAGTTCAAAGACGTTAAATCCATCCCCTTTTTTCATCTCCCATTCTATATCATGCGGCTTATCCGGCGGCCAGAAATAAGGACTTTTTGACCCAACGGCGGGATGAACTTTGTTATGTTTACCGATTATTTTACCATTTCTGCCGAAAAGAAATGCTGTATTTGAATATTCATCGTTTTCAAATTCTTCCCATCCACCGGCAATTACATAGATATTATTTCTTTTTGCCCGGCGAGAAGAGTTGAACGGCGGCTACCTTAACTTTTTTAAAATTTTTCCATGACATATTTTTCATTTTGTTAATATTCTTAGTTTTTTTATTTATGACTTTGATTTAGTTTTTGTAAATATTTTTTCTGTTAAAAGAAAAATACCAAGAATTCCCGGCACAAATATCACAAACCATTTGTTGATTAATGCTAATCCGGCCGCCATTCCTAGTAATCCGCCGAGGACTTCTACCGCGGCGAGATGTTTATCAGTCGTATCGCGGATCATTTTTTCGAATTCATCAGAGTCTTTCTTTTTGATAATTTCGCTGACCATTAATTTTACATCAACGCCCTGCATAATTTCCGGCACCGCTTTTTTAATAGAATTGATTATTTCCTCATCTTCTGACATTTCGGGAATTTTACTTATCAGGAGCAGCATGGTTTTGTGAATGTATTTATCCATACTTTCCCATGATTCATCTGAATTCAAATAAGCTTCAATTTTTGTCTTTGTGTAAGGAACAAGTTTGTCTTTACCGAGTTGCCGTGCGTGTTCTTTCAGCCAGTCATGAGCAGCAGCGATTTTTTTTGGATGTTTATCGAGGAAAGAGGTGATATTATCAATATTATTTTCCAAATAATTTAAAACCTTGGTTTTAAAAGAGGGATCGCGGATATATTTTAATATTGTTACTTTAATTTTTTTATCATCAACATATTTGCTTGCGAGCTTATGTTTAATCCATTCCCACGGATTTTCGTGTTTTCCTTTACTAACATATTTTATAATCGCGTTTTTAATTATTAAAGATATTTCGGGTGCTGCGTCAACCAACTGACTGATAATTTTTTTTGTAAATTCTTTTTCAACGTTTAATTTTTCAAAGCCCTTTTCGATTTGCGGCCGTATATTTTTCCAGAAAGTTTCCGAATCCCATTTATTAGAGAAAAAATCTACAATCGCTTTATCAGTTTTCTCAATCAGTTTTTCAAAAATATCATCCGCGTATTCGTTATAAATCTCAATAATTTTTTGATGAATTATGTCCCGTGTTTTTTTATTCTCAATCGCTCCCTGAAGAAAAAAACTTATCTCTTTTATCGTATTCTCAATTATCGTTGATTGTTCAATATAAGCCCTTATATTCTCTTCGTTCATTATCTCTATTTTTGCCGCTTCGCCTATCGTATCAGCAATTTCATTCTGATGTCGCGGTAAAATTCCCTGTCGCCATTTCCCGAAGCAAGTTGGATATTTCGGCCTGAAAAGCATGCGGATAGCAATTGAGTTTGTACCCAAACCGACCAAACCGGAAAGACTCACGGCGAAAATGAAATTTACCCAATAATAATCATTATTAATAAGTTTACCGATAAAGCATAAAAGCACGATAATCGGCAAAGCGATTAAAAGGATATTTCTTAAAGTTTTAAAATTCATTTTATCGAAATCATAATGCTTAAGTTTTATTATTCATAGTAGAGTTAATAGATGACAAAATCATTTGGGACAAAATCATTTTAAAAGGAAAAGTAAATAGTCATCTCTTAAAAAATCAAGTTTTAAATGATTAAATGGAAATGCTTCTTTAATTAATCAGTTAATAAATATTTAATTGTAGGTTAATAATTAGAAAGTTGTTTTTCAAAATGATTTTGTCGCTTAATAATTTTGTCACTAAATAATTTTGTCACCTAATAATTTTGTCGCTAAATAATTTTGTCTCTTAATAATTTTGTCGTCTAACAATTTTCCTCGGATTATCTATTTTATCATCAGTATTTTTTCGCCATTTTTTCATCGCAGCACGCATTTTCTTAAGAAATTCAGCATAACGTGGGTCATTGACTAAATTGTTGATTTCTCCCGGGGCGGTGTGCAAATCGTAAAGTTCTTCCGCAGGTCTTTTAAATGTACGCTGAAGAAGTTTGTATTGAACCGGAAACTTATTTTTGGCATTTACGGTTGCGTCATAAGCGGTGTTACCCCAAACCTTATTTTTATTTGTCAAATCCTGCCATTCCGATTGCGCCGTTTTTAAAAAATTTTCTCCGGGAAAGAGGATTTGAAGAATTGGAATTATTATTCATTGGATTAATTGTTTTATTAATAGTATAATCTATTCGCGTATTGTTTTCAATAACAATTCAATAACGTGACAAATATTTACAATAAAGATATAATTAATTTCACATTACGGATAATGTATCTGAATTTATGGATTTTTTAAATACTTGCCGTAACACAATTACAGTGATATTTTGACAAAAAGTAATATTTCTGTTATCTGTAATGGAGGGTAAACTTTCTAAAGAATCAACCTGTTCCATTTTGGAACAAGTTGCAACGGATGGTAAAAAAAGAAAAATGAACCTATTTAATCTTGATATGATTATTTCGGTTGGCATTTTAATTTGAATTTATCATCCCTTAATTTTAATAAATAATAAAATTATAAATGATGGATAGAAACCGGTTAAAGAGTTTTGTTGCCATAGTAAAATGTATTCCAGTCACACCAGGGACTCTCTAAACCATTACTGTCCCAGAATTTCATACGCCAATTATATAAATTCCCGGGCTCAAGTTTAATTCCATCGTATGATATATCTTTTGTTCTTTTGCCAATAGCCAAAGGAGTCATAGATTTTTTTCCGCTTGACCACACCCGTATTCCGTTCCCATTTGCGGAAAGTATTTTTATATAATCTACTTCGACAGATTTATTATTAAGGTCAAAAGGGTCAATCCGAAGTTTTTTGATTATTTTACCCATCCAATTCTTATGGTCTTTCAAATCAACAAAATATGTTGTCCACTCACCTTCTATACGTACATTTGAAGATGTTGCTTTACGAGTAACGTCAAATCCTCCATCTTCATTTTCCCAATAAATTGTTAAAAACGGATTCTTAAAGTTGGTTTTCATACGTACAATAACAGTATTAAAAGCACTTCCGTTTATGGGTGGAGATAAATTTTTCCAAAAGAAAGGGTCGGCTGTTACTGAAGTGGCAGAGAAAGCACCGTTACTTTCCGAAATGCCGGTAAGAGCACAAAGCGAATATGCGGAAAAATCATTGTTATCAAATTCATCAATTACAGTATTTGTAATTTTCTCAACTTCTATTTCATAAAATTTCGCGGTATCAAAAATATTAGCATCATTAAAAATTGCTGAGAACTCCGGGGTCAAGTCGACAATATTTATATTAATATCAGCTGTAGCGTTTTCAATAAATGGTAACTTTGGCTTGTCGGGAGCAGTTGGTGGAAGTTTTTTGGCAGCAGCTACAGCAACAATTGATTGCTTGCTTATATTAGAAGATTCATCCATAGTCCATACCTTTAAATAATAGGTCTGTCCAGGCGTCAAATCGGATATGGTAAGTTCCTGGTTGTCAAGCGTCTTTGGGGTTAAAGTAGTGCTTACGGTATGATTGCTTCCATAAGCTGCCACAGATTCCCATACTTTTTTTTGACTGTTACGCGGTCGAACTATTATTTCATCATTGTATATTTCAACAAAAAACGATTGAGGAGGCCTGGGCAAACTTACGAAAAAAACATTGCTTTCAATAGCGAATGAATCTCTACCGTTAGAGTCAGGGGATTGGGTGTATTGGTGATGCATATGACCATTACCAATAAAAACGATATTAGGATACTTTTTAAACAAATGCCGCATTTCAGTTGACTCTTTCATATAAAATTCATTTTCCTTGTGACTGCCATAGGTAGAGTTCAGCATAGGGGCATGAAAAAGAATAAATGTTGTAATATTAGTATTTGAAGCCAACTCTTTACGGAGCCATTTCATCTGTTCATCGCCTACATGACAGATATGGGCAGTTTTCCCCGAAGTTTCTGCGGTGTTTAAAAATATAAAACGTATGCCGCGTTTTTCTACCGTATAACCGCCTATTGGAAATCCCGTTTCCTTCGCATAATTTTCTAAAGTTAAATATCTCTCGGCGTTGCCGGCGATGAAATACTGTGGTCTGGTAGCCATACCTTCTATATATTTGTGATGGTATGGCCAAAAATTAACATTAGGTTGTATTAAATCACCTGCAACTATAAAAAAATCATGCGTTAAATTTGAAATATCCATCATGGTGAATACCGCATTACTAAGAGCCGGCTCAGGATTCACACCTGTTGGAAATCCAAATTGCGTATCTCCAAGCATTGCGACAATAAGTTTATTTGTTTCGCCATAATTAACATTTTTAATTATTTTTTTTACCTGTGCGTTTTTATAATTCCAAACCGCATTACTTTTTGTGGAGTATTGTATGAAATAAGTGCCGTTAAGTGTATCTGCCGCTGAATAATTATCATCACCGGGAGCTGTAAATTTTAATTTTATTTCACCATCATTTACACCGGTTATCGCGGTAAGAGTTTTTATTTTACCGGGTGATGTTGTATCTTCAGCGAATACATGGTTGCAAAGCCCAAGCATCAGAGTTGTTATAACTATTAGAATAGATTTTTCCATAAATTTTTTCTTTTTTTAGGTTCAATAATCAACAGTAAAATAAGCAATCAAAAAAGTAAATATACGGTTCCTAATTTTATCATTGAATATTTCTGCTTTAAAAGCGCGCCCGTGTCGTATTGAATATTGAGTGTTTATAAGGTTGAACGTTGAATTTTAAATTTCAAATTTCAAACTTTAATTATTTCCATATCAAATATCGCGGCAAGCTTTTCTATCTTTCCGCTTATGTGACCCGTTCCGATAGCACAATGATGCGCCGGTCCCGCCATGCACCATTTATTCATAAATTCTTTTGCCGACATATTGAATTTATATCTGCTGTTCGTGTTGCCAATTTCAAAAATGGGTCCCGGAACCGATTTACCTTCCGCAACAAGAAGCTTAAGTTTTCTGCTTCCGTCCTGAACAACCGCGAGCAAAGTTACCGGTCCATTTTTTACACGCATTTGAATTGACAACCCTTTCCCGGGTTTTCCATGATAGACCGAAAGAGGAACAAGTTTAACTTTGTCTTCGGCAATTGCAAAATGAGCCGGACCGTCATGTCCGAACATAATTACATCTTCATTAAAATCCATGGAATAAAGTTCAGAGAAAGAGCCGCCAGCACCGAATTCATCCATTATTTTCATCGCCTGAACATTTTTGATTTCACATTCGCCCGCGATGGGAATATGATGCGCTGTAAGCAAAGTATTTCCGGCGATAACGGAAGTAATAATATCCTGATATTTATTTCCGTCAACACTGTCATAATAATACGCCATTGCACCGAGTTGATTTTTTTCTATGAGAACATCAAGCGCAACAGACGTTTTTGCCGCGCGGCGGAGTTCGAATTCGCCGCACTCATCATCGACGATAAATTCATCATAGAACTGTTTAACTTTTTCATCAATCTGTTTTTCAGTTGCGTTTTCGCGATACTGATTTAACTCACACATTTCAAGCAGTTCAAAATGATTGCCGAAAGTCGCGGACTGTTGTGTTAAGTCGCTGTAAACGTCAAGCATTCCGCAGTAATAATGTCCTAAAACTCCGACGCGGTT
>QMOL01000071.1 GCA_003648225.1 Chlamydiota bacterium | reverse complement strand
GCTTCAACAAGACATTTCTCAACACCTTTTCTTCTTTCTACACAGGATGATGATGGATTTGGAATAGTTATAAACGCGAAATTGGAATGACCAAGATGTAAAAGATGCGAAGCAATATCGTAACCGGCCTGCTCGTGGTCAAGCTCAACTGTTGAAACAAACGAAGGACATGGTATCGGATGCCGGTCAACAACGACACATGGTATTCCGAGATTTTTAAGTTTAAACTTATTTTCTTTAGTAAAAATTTCTTTATCTTTCTGAAAAATGACACAGCCGGTAGTAAAGCGCTCCCCCATAACATCTATTAATTCATTTGCCTGATTTGGATCCGCTTCCGTATAACTGAAATAGCATGCATAACCTTTAGAGCGCAAAGTACGTTCTATTGAAGATATAATTTTCTGATAAAAGATTTCACCGGGGTCATGACTAATAACCATAATTGAGCGAACTCCTTTATGATATTTAGCGGGTATATGATGTGAAGCGTAACCAAGTTCAGTTGCTATATCCAAAATCATTTCCCTTGTTTTTTCTGTAACTTTTATGCTGCTTGGCGTTCCATTCAAAACCCGTGATATTGTAGACACCCCAACACCGACCCGTTTAGCGATATCAATTAATCGCACATTTCTCTTTTTGGGCAAATTAACTTTTACTAATGTTTTCTTTTTTTTGTTTACTTTAGTTTTCATAATTTCCATATTAGTTTTTATTATTTTATACTAAGTGTATAAGAAATGCAAGATAAAAATTCTATTTAGGGCTTTTATTATTTCATCAGGTTTGGACAAGTGCGAAATATTATAAACAATAATTATCGTAATATAATTTTAATCAAAACAGAATTTATAATCAATACGAAATAAAAAAGGCAACAGCAGCACAAGACCACCGTTGCCTAACTAACCAACCAAGAAGATTAGAAAGTCATATAATTATAGCAAAAACTATTTTTATTTTCTGCGCAAAAACGCGAATCCGAATAAACTAATGAAACCGATTAACAAACTCGGTTCAGGTATAAATTCATAGCATCCCATATCAACAATATCGCCGCTGATTCTTGGATGACCGTCAAGGTCAAGGGAAGAAGCATAAGCGTTAGTTCCTGCGTTAACGCAGGGTGAAACACTTGTCAAACGCCAGTTTTTAGCAGAAGCGTTTACAAAATAGGCATTATTTGTTCCTATATTTCCATCACCTGATAAAGCAGGCAAAGAACAATTATAAACAGCTGTTCCTCCCGGACCTTTTGACCAGTTCGGATCACTGCCGTCAACAGTATTGTCAAGAATAATACTGTTTGCAATAGTGCAAGAAGTGTCAACCGCGATTCCTCCGCCATTTCCACCGGCATGGTTAATTACAATAGTACAATTATAAACAGTACCTCCTGAAACAAAATATACTCCGCCTGCATGAGTACCCGAATTATTTTCTGAAATAAGCGAATCATGAATTTCACCATAATTATAGAGCATCGCTCCCCCTCCGCCGTGGGTTTCAGTATTATTGTATTGAATATTACATCTGCTAACTATGGCTCCCGGACTTCCTTCTGTGTTTATACCGCCGCCCCATAAATGAGCTGTGTTGCTTACGATAATACAATCTTGAACTTCGCCTCTGTTTAAAAGGAAAACACCGCCGCCCTTGCCAACATTTACAGCGGTTCCGCATCTGTTTCCGGAAATTGTTGTGTTATAAATATTAACACCATCATAACCATATACTCCACCGCCATTCTCATTTACCGCATTATTGTCTGCAATTATACAGTTGTAGATTCCGGGAGTATTAACTCCATCGGCTCTTTGAGCGAAAACGCCGCCGCCGGTGTTCGCTTCCGCGATATTATTAATGATTTGACAGTCATAAGCTTTTCCTGATTGTAAATTTAGTCCGCCGCCTCGACCATAGCCGTGATTACCAATAATAATACAGTTAGTGATAACGCCGTTCAACCTGATTCGCGCGCCACCGCCGCCTTGTTCGCGGTTCGAATCACCGGTAGTAAGAGTATAACCGTTAGTTAAAGTGAAACCGGAAAGAGTTGCGCCGGAATTCCATGAAAAACATACGCAGCGAACAGCGCCCGGTCCGTTTCCGCCTGTTCCTGCATCAGGTGCACCAACGATAAAAGTAGAATCAGGGCCGTCAAGGCTTCTGATTTCAACAGCTTTTGCACACAAAACGCGGTTGGTTGTCGGGCTGACTCCGTCTTCTCCGGATGTTCCTCCGGTGTTGTAAATTCCGTTTGAGACGAGAATAAGATCGCCTGCGACAGCCGCGTCAACAGCAGCTTGTATTTCCGTGTAGTAGCTTCCGCCCGGAGTGCCTGCAGTGCCGACATAGAGAGTAGCAGCAAACAATCCTGCCGAAGCAAAGAGCATTAATGCCGCCGTTGTGAGAATAATCTTCTTTTTCATAGCTTTTCTCCTTTTTTTGTTGTTAAAAAATTTTGTGAATTATAGATTGTAACTTGCAGTATGTAATTTACAACAATTAATTTAACGATTCCTTAATGTATACCCAAAAAAACGATCGTCCGCATTAATTTTGAAGTAGTATATCATATTATTTTTCATTTGTCAAGCGACCTGCAAAAATTTGTGTGATAATAAATTTGTATATTGTTGTTTTAATAATTAGCTTATAATGATTTGTTATGTATAGTAAATACTCACATGAAATATGCCTGGAACGGCTAATAAATCACATTTTTAACCATTTGCAAATAATAAATTTAAACAAAACTTTGCAGTCTCTTGCTTTAAAAAAGTAAATCTGATATACTAACTCAAAATAAAACTTGAGCATAACTATTAACTATTAACTATCCCATGAATATTAATCACGAAGATTTTGAAAAACTTGCAATTGGCGGCGACGGATATTTTACTGTCGGAAAAAACGGCGTTGAACAAATTTTACTTTCTAAGGATAAAAAGGTGGAGTTTATTTTCCTTGAAGATCAAACAATGGCATTTGTAAGATCCGCATTAGGCTATCCCGCATTTTATCCTGTTCTAACTGTTAAAATAGAGAAACCGGTTAAAGCTGTTTTAATGGATTTAGACGGCACAAGTGTGCGCAGCGAAGATTTCTGGATTTGGATTATTGAACAATCTACCGCTAATTTGTTGGATAATCCGGCATTTCAACTTGAAGATGATGATTTGCCTTTCGTTTCAGGACACAGCGTTTCCGAACATCTTGAATACTGCATCAAAAAATATTGCCCGGATAAACCGCTTGAAGAAGCCCGGGCGCATTATATGCGGAACACCCGCCGTGAAATGAAAAAAATTCTTGAAGGGCGAGGAAAGGAAAACGCTTTTGTTCCTGTGGAAGGTTTAAAAGATTTTCTGTATGCCCTTAAAGAAAGAAAAATAAAAATCGGATTGGTTACGTCAGGTCTTTATGAAAAAGCGTGGCCGGAAATTGTTGCCGCATTCAGAACTTTAGAGATGGGCAACCCGGCAGAATTTTATGACGCGATTATTTCCGCAGGATTCCCTTTGCAAAAAGGCGCGTCAGGCACGCTCGGTGAATTACAGGCGAAGCCGCACCCGTGGCTTTACGCTGAAACGGCGAAAGTGGGGCTCGGTATAGATTTCTCCGACAGACATTCGGTCGTCGGAATGGAAGACAGCGGAGCAGGAGTTTGCTCGGTCAGACTTGCCGGCTTTTCGTGCCTCGGAATGTCTGGTGGGAACATAATTCAATCAGGATTAAAAAGTTTATGCTCGGATTTTTGTGATAATTTTGATCAAATGCTTGAAATAATAAATTGAAACTTGAAAATTGAAATTTGAAATTAGGAAACCTTTTTCAATCAACATAAAAATGAACATCGAACATTGAATACCGAATACCAATAACTAAATAAACCATCATGGCAAAAACGAAAAAAACAGAGAAGAAAATTGCTCATATTGTAAATCATACACATTGGGATCGCGAATGGCGATATCCAATTTGGGAAACTAAAAATATGCTCATTGATTTTATAGACGAACTAATTGAAGAATTAGAATCAGGAACTTGTCAATCATTTTTATTAGACGGTCAAGTGGCTCCGGTATTAGATTATCTTGAATTTCGTCCCGAAAATAAAGAGCAAATTCAAAAATTAGTTGAATCAGGAAAATTACTCATAGGTCCTTGGTTTACATTGCCGGACGAATATCCTGTTGACGGCGAAGCATTAGTTAGAAATTTATTGTGGGGCAATCGGCTTTGCAGAGAATTCGGCAAAGCGCTCGATGTAGGTTACACTTCGTTTGGATGGGGACAAACTGCACAATTGCCGCAAATTTACAACGGCTTTGGAATAGAAACAGCAATGATAGGCAAGCGCGTTCGTCCCGAACGCGCACCGAAATCTGAATTTATCTGGCGTGCGCCTGACGGAACGGAATTATTAGCAACACGTTTCGGCGAGTTAGGCAGGCAGAATTTTTATCTTGGTTTCCATTTATCGGTTTTGTTTGGCGTTAATTACGCTAATCAGGAATGGAATTACGATTACTCAAAAGCTTATACGGCATATCACAGAGCTGATAAAGAAAAAATGGAGCAGGACCATTTTATGCTGGACACTCCGAAAAAATGGGGATTTGAACTCATTACGCAAGAACTAATTGATGAATTGTGGGAAACAACCGCTGATAGTGTAATCAAAAATCATAGGCTTATGATGAACGGCTGTGACTACACAGCATATCAAAAGATGATGCCCGAGCTTATTGATTTTTTGAATAAAAATGATAAAAAGAAAAGAAAATGGGTGCAAACTTCAATGGCTGATTTTGTTAAAGTTATGAACAAGGAAATCGACCGCAAAAAATTAAATGTTGTTGAAGGCGAATTAAGAGACGGACCAGCGATAAAAATGACCGCCAACGCTTTGGCTTCTCGTCTTTATTTAAAAATTCTTAATAAAAAAGCGCAAAATATGCTTATTCGTTTCGCGGAACCAATGGCTAATCTTGCCGCGCTGCACGGCACGAAATTTCCTGAGCATTTTATAAAGTCTGCTTGGAAGCTTTTGCTTGAATCACATCCGCATGATTCAATTAACGGCGTTACGCAAGATAGAACCGCCGATGATAATGAAGCACGTTTAAATCAAGTTGTTGATATCGCGAACACGGTAATTGAAAAGACGCTTAGAAACTTAATTGTAAAAATAGATATGAGAAAATTTAAAGACGGGGATATACTCATTACCGTTTTTAATCCCCTGCCATATTCGCATGGTTGTGTAATTGAAGCGTGGGTAAATATGCCGAAAGATTTTCCCGATCAAAACGGTTTACAGGTTTATGACGCGAAAAACAATCCTGTCAGTACTCAATGGGAAGGAATGGAAGAAAAACTTTACTGCGTCGCGGAAATACATACGCGAACACGACCGTTTTACTGCAACCGTCATAAACTTTTCTTTAAGACGGGAGAAATTCCCGCCGGCGGCTATAAAGTATTCCGCGTTGGCAAAATCGATCTCAAGAAAAATAAAAAGGGAGTTATTTGGAATGATATTGATGCCAAACCGGAAACGCGATTAATAAAAGAGCCAAATGTATTGGAAAATGAATTTTTGCGTGTGGAATTTAATTCTAATGGGACATTTAATCTTACCGATAAAACAACGAAAAAAGTTTTTGAAAATTTAAATTATTTCGAAGACAGAGGCGAAATGGGAACTTATTGGGTGAACAGAAGACCAATGTATGACCGAGTATATAATTCTCTCGCGTGCAAAGCTAAAATCTGGAGTGAAGAAAGTGGCGCGCTTCAAGCAACAATTGTCAGTGAAGTTTTAATGACATTGCCGGATCGTGTAATTCCCGATCAACAAAGAAGAGGTGATAAAGAAACTGATTTAATCATTAAAGCTTCTGTAACTCTTTGTGCAGGAGAAAAGCAGATAGAAGTAAATGTTGAATTTGAAAATCGACATCAGGATCATTGTTTAAGAGCGATGTTTCCGACGGGAATTTCCGGAGCGAAGTTCTCTAATGCCGGTGGGCATTTCATTGTTGATAAACGGCCTGTAAAACCAATGCGCGGACCGGCGGCAGGAACCGTTTGGCCTGATATGGCAACATTACCAATGAATAATTTTGTTGATGTGAGTGATAACAAAAACGGTGTCGCGTTTTTAACTAATTCATTAACCGAATTTGAAGTGCTTGAAACAAATAAGCGAACTGTCGCGTTAACATTAATAAGGTCATGCAAAAATTGGATACCGACCGAACGCGTTGGAACAGAGTATCCGTCGCAGAAAGGCGGTCAATGTTTTGGATATCACAAATTAAGTTATGCGATAAAACCGCATAAAGGAGATTGGCAAACAGCGAATATTCCGCTCGCCGCGGAACAATTTAATATGCCTTTACTGCCGATACAAACGAGTGCGCACAAAGGAGAATTATCCGGCACGGAAAAATCATTATTTGAGATTAGCAATCCGGCTTTACGTTTTTCCGCGTTGAAAAAAACGGAGGACCGCGAAACAATTATTGTAAGAATTTACAATCCAACCAATAAATTACAGAACGGAAATTTAGTTTTCGCACATGAAGTTAAGAAAGCCTGGCTTACAGATTTGAATGAAAAGCGCGGAAAAAAAATCAAATTGATCTCGAAACATAAAGTTCCTGTCTCGGTAAAAACGGGTAAAATTGTAACTTTGGAAATTCAATAATCAAAGCACAAAAACCAAAATAAACATTCCCGCTTCAGGTCGAAGCGGGTTATTCTGTAATCCAACAATCCATTCCTCATTAATGTACAAAAATATCCTGTTTGATCTTGGCAATGTGTTTATTACTGTGCAGCCGGAAAGAGCTTTATCAATGCTCTCTGAATTTATGGATACGCGAACGGCAGAGGCCATTAAAAAGGAGCCGAATGAATTTTTAAAAAAGATTTGCAATGATCAAGAATTGTTTGAAACCGGTAAAATAACGATGCCGGAATTTTTCTCAAGGCTCAAAAATAAGTTCGGGCTGAAAATGAATATCGAGCAATTTGAAAACGTTTGGTGTTCAATGTTTTCGCGTAAAAAAGACGTTATCAAATTTGCAACGGAATTGTCAAAAAATTATAAAATTTTTATTCTCTCAAATACTAACGAAACTCATATTAATCATCTGATCGACGCACTGCCGATTTTTGATTTTGTCAGTGGAACAGCTTTCTCGCACGAAATCGGTTATTTAAAACCTCAGCAAGATTTTTATTTCAAAGCATTGAAAAAATTAAATATTAATGCCGATGAATCTATCTTTATTGATGATCTGGAAGATAATGTTAAAGCCGCAGCCGAAGCAGGTATCACTTCCTTTAAATTCGAGAATTTGATAAAATTAAAGAACGATATGGAAAAGGAAATTAAAAAAATAAACATTCTGATTAACCCCGGTCTTAACATAGATGACAATAATTTCATTGATTGGCAAAATGAAGTTCTGCTCGACTATGTCAACGAACTGCTTTTAAAATATCCTCCTGGAATACCGGAACCGGAACAGAGAAAATCTGCTTTATTGCTGCTTGACTCTATTTTTCACGATGTTTACGCGCCGCATCGCCCCGCTGTTCAATCTTTTTTTAAAACCCGGATTAACAAAGCTATTGATGAAATTGTAAATACAGAAGTTGCTTCCGGTGCGCGTATCTGGAAACTTTATAATCACGCTTTTGTAGTTAAGACAAAAACTGCAACTATTGCTTTTGATATTACACGTGCTAAATCTGTTGAAATTGACGGCTTTTCTATTGAAAATAAAATTATGGAAAAACTTATTAAACAATGCGATACTCTCTTTATAAGCCATTGGCATGATGATCATGCAGATGAATGGATTATTCAATCTTTTATTGATCAAAATAAACCTGTTGTCGCTAATTCCGGCGCTTGGAACAGCAAACCGATTCATCCGGAAATAACTCATTTAAAAAGAATTTCGCATACAATACAAACTCTTCCGGTTCAGAACGGAAAACAGGAATTGAAAGTTGTTGTTTATCCGGGTCATCAGGGTGAACTTGAAAATAACGTATATATTGTTACAACTCCCGATGGATTTTCCTTTTCACAAACGGGTGATCAGGGAACACAAAAAGATTTTGAATGGATTGATGAAATATCCAAGCACCAAAAAATTGATATTCTGATGCCAAATTGTTTTACTGAACAAATTGCACGAGTGGTAAAAGGTTTTAATCCAAATGTTGTCATTACGGGGCACGAAAATGAATTGTCGCACACAATTGATCATCGGGAACCTTATTGGAGAACGTATCTTAGAAAAGAAGTTACTGAAAAATATGATGTCCCTTTAGTCTTAATGACTTGGGGTGAGTCTTTATGTTATAACAAAGAAAAATTATTATAAAAATATGAAATTTTTATACACTCTTATTTTATTTTATTTTGCCGTTTGTACTTCGAAATCGGATGTTGTAAATTCTTCTACGCTAAATAATAAAATTATGTGCGGCTACCAGGGATGGTTTACCGCCGCGGGGGATGCAAATCCGTTTGACCGTTGGTATCACTGGACAAAAGACGGCAACATTCCTAACGGTTCCAATACACATGTTGAAATGTATCCTGACATGACCGAATTCGATGCCGATGAATTGTTTGCCACAGACATGACAATGGACGGAACAAGCGCGAAACTATATTCCGGTCGAACATACAAAACGGTTAATCGTCATGTAAAATGGATGAAAGAATATGATATTGACGGAGTTTTCGCTCAACTGTTTATTCAATCTTTTAATGATTCCGCTTATCTTAACCACATGAAAGCCGTCAGACAAAATTTGCTTACAAGTTGTGAAGAATATGGTCGCGTTATGGCTACTATGTATGATATCTCAGGTTCCGCAGAAATAGATTTCTGGGAGAAAATGTCTAATGACTGGGTTGGTTTAGTCGATAGCGGTTTTACCGATAATTCAAGGTATATTAAACATAACGGTAAACCGGTTGTAGGTATTTGGGGCTTCGGCTTTAAAAACGGCGTTCATCCACCTACCGACCCTGCCGTTGCATTGAGTATTATCAACTGGTTTAAAACAGATGCTCCGGAAAAATACAGAGCTACTGTTTTTGGCGGTGTCCCGGGATATTGGAGAACATTGAGTAATGACTCCCGAACCGATTCAGCTTGGACAGATGTTTATCACGCGTTTGATATTATAAGTCCATGGACTGTTGGACGTTATTCAAATAACAGTGGTGCTGACAACTGGCAAACCTCAAAAATAATTCCTGATCTCACTGAAGTAAATCCCCTTGGCATTGGTTATTCTCCGGTAATCTGGCCCGGATATTCTTTTCACAACGAAAGCGGTAATCCGGAAAATCAAATCCCGCGTAACGGCGGAAATTTCCTCTGGAAACAAGCTTTTAATTCCGTCGATGCAGGCGTGAATATGCTCTATGTTGCTATGTTCGATGAAGTGGATGAAGCAACCGCGATTTATAAAATCGCTCCAACTTCAGCTGAAACTCCGGATCAGGGTTACTGGCTTGCTCTTGATGCTGACGGTTATAACCTACCAAGCGACTGGTATCTCCGACTGACTTATGACATAGAAAAAATGCTGCGCGATAATACTCCTTCGGCTACTATTCCTCCACAGCCGGGACCACAAATTGATATTACCGAACCGATAAATAATGTCACCGGTACTTCAACTAATTCGCCTTCGGGTGAGATTCCGCAAAATGTTGTTGATAATAATATTTACACTAAATATCTTAATTTTGATAAAGAAAATTCCGGATTTACAGTTACTCCATCAATTATGCCGTCAATTATCACGGGAATTGTTCTGACTACAGCTAACGACGCGCCGGAACGCGATCCGGCCAGCATAACCATTCGCGGTACAATTAATGGTCTTACATATTTTGATGTTGTAACTGATATGACAACAACGCTTCCCTCCAAAAGATTTGAAAGAACATTTTTTGAGATAAGCAACACAAATGTTTATGAAACATATTTAATTACTTTCCCAACTTTAAAAAATTCTGCGGCAGCAAACAGCATGCAAATCGCTGAAATTCAACTTCTCGGGGAAAAAATCCTGCCTCCTTCTGCTACTATTACTAATGAATATTATTGGAGTTCTGTGAATGACCTTTCCGGTCTTCCAATTCAACCAACTCCAAATGATTTAGCTCAAGCTTCAGGAACAGAAAATTCTATTGTGAAAGGCGGAATAAAAAGTGGATTTAATTTTTCCTCACTCTTCGATTCCGATACAGCTGGAAGCTATGGTCCGGGGAATGCCGCAGCTATTTTTATTGATGAAATAAGCCCCGAAAACGATACCGTTATTCATTGCGATTTTGATGTTGCTCAAACAATCTCTGAAATCCATGT
>QMOL01000070.1 GCA_003648225.1 Chlamydiota bacterium | reverse complement strand
GCATTAATTTTGAATAAAAATCACTTTGCCATCCAAAATACCCATTTTGCAAAAAAACGGGGTTTTCGGTCGGGCACTAAATAATTATTAACTGAATAATTCGGTTGTTTAATAACTGATTAACTCAATAGGCAAGATTTCAGCTCGGCGTATAAAAATACGCTTTCGCTTTATCGCCTTATAATCGCCGAAAATTTGACTTTTTAAGGGACGACTATTTATTATAATCTAACAGTTAAATATTTCATCTTATTTCCTCTTTTAACAACAAGATAAACTGTTTTGTTTTTCTGATACGCCGTATTTAAAGCGTACGCAAAGCTTTCCATTGACCATACTTGTTTTCCGGCAACATTAATTATAATATCACCAGCTTGAGCTCCTGCTTTTGCAAGTGGACTATCAGTTTCTATTGATGCTATATACAAGCCGAATCTTTTTTCTGTTTCTCCATAAACACCTTTCGACACAGTTAAATTCACCTTTAATATTTCTTCACATTTAATAAATGAACCGATTGACGTATTATATTTTTTTAAAACACTTGTTTTTTTCAAAATAGAAAGTGGCATTATGGCAAGATTTCTCAGCCCGTGACCTTCGTTATCATCTATTTTAGAAATTCTTATTTCGCCGTCCGGTTTTACAACAGCTTCAAATTCTTTCCAACGACTTCTCCTGATAGTAAAATTCCATGCTCCCGTAATTTTATTTCTATCAAGAAAACCTTTGAAAATATAATGAGGCGCCGGAGCAGAATTAGGCAATGCCGTTAATTCCATTGTTATCTTTTTCCCAAGTTGTTTGATTGTTGCTTTGCCTGTAGTTCCATAAAAATAATCACCGTTAATTTTCAGGTTAGAATTAATATGTTTTTTTAATGTGCCTTTCTTTTGGTAAGCAATTCGGAACACATTACATCTGTTATTTTTTGACATCATTATACAAAAGGAATTATCATTTTTCATATAACATTTTTTTAGGGCATCATCAAAATCTTTTTCTGATTTTATATAACTATCGGCAACATGAAAAACAACACCATTTAATTCTGCGCCGGCTTGTTTAAACAAGCTCTCTTCTTTTAATTCTGTTATAAGAACACCGCCATATTTTTCTGAAGTATATTTATTTCTTGTAGAGCTATCAAGATTTTTTACTATAACTCCTAATTTTTTCTTAAACTCAATAAATCCGGCATTTTTTTCTTCTTCGACATTTGTTGCATTTTTTTGATGATTTTGCTGCATTTTATCCGCATTCCTTATTTTTTCTTCTACAATAGATTTCTGCTCATTCTGTTTTGCAGCAATTGCTGTTTTTTCTATAATATTAGAAATATTAAAATGGTTTTTCATTCCGTTTCTGGCATAATTACAACGAATTTTATCTAATTCCAATTCACGAACTGATGAATCAGAAATCAAACTTGCGACATTAAATATTTGGTCCAAAACAATTTTTTCCGGAATATTATTAGAGCTTTTGGCATAATCAACTGCTAATTCCCCCAGAACGGCAACTTTTATTCTTGGAATTCGAATAGTTTTTATCAGATTTAATACTTTTGATTTTTCTTGCATTTTTATATACATTGATGCAACTCTTGACTTTGTTAGTTCCTTTTGATAGAAATTATTTTTTTTCTGATTTTGTTCAAGAACAATATTTAATAATTTATCTGCTTTTTCGTTCTGCCCGATTTTAATACATAGCGATGCAATTTTAAGTAAAGAATATATTTTATCTTCGGAAAAATCTATGGATTCAGAAATCGTTACTACTTGATCTAATAATTCATTTGCTTTTTTATTGTTTTTGACCGTAATATATAAATCGGCTATTCCGGATAAATTACCGGCTTGTGCCCACGGCAGCAGATTTTCATAACAATTAGTTTTTTTCTCATACTCGATTAATATTGCGATGGTTTCTTGAAATGAGTAAAAATCCCAGAGAGAATAACCGGCTATTTTTTTTTGATGTTTTTTTAATTCTTCCGCTAAGTCTGTCGATGCATATTTAGATAAAATACAATCAATGTTTCCTTTGGCTTTGTTGTATTTCTTCTGAACGGTTTTTGTATCCGTATCTTTCCAATTCATTAATTGTTCGGCTTCAAGGTATAATTCATTAGCTTTTTCAGGATATGAAGCTATTTCCTTCTTTTTTGTTTCTTTAGAATATTCAATTCCTACAAGACTTACGGCACACAAAACAGCTGAAATAACTAAAGCCCCCCAAAACCCTGATTTTATTTTGAATATTTTTCCGCCTATAAATATGAGCATTGTTAAAACGATTGTTCCGACAATGTATAAAATTACGATTGTAGTTGTTGAATTTAAATCCATGGATATTTTTTAATTTTTATAAATTATTAAAAAGCTATTGGTGGGCGATTTGTAAAATAATATCTTGCGATATGAAAGAAAACAGGTGCTGCAAAACAAAGTGAGATAACTCTTTCTGTTACATTTTGCCGTGTTTGGACAACTACAACCCCGGGTTTGTTTCTGTCTTGCACCATTGCCGCATAACAAAAATTGCCGGCGGTTCCCATAAAAACAATAAGAGCAGCCATTGCAGCCGATTGGAGAATAGAGAAAGGAGTTGCCCACCACAGACTTGCCCCGAGAATTGTTGATACAACTAACCCGGCGACTAATTTAGCGCCATTATTTCTATGCACGTAACTAAAAACTCGTTGAGTGATGTCATTTGTTTGTACAATCAGACAAAGAAAAAGCAAGAGTCGAAGACCCATTTTAGGTTCGCCTGGAAAATCCACTTTCAAAAGAGCGGGGGCATGACTGATACAGTAAATACAAATCATCAATGCCCATTGAATTTTCGCGGTTCGCTCCATGAAACCATGGGTTTCTCCTGTAATAGCAATTCGAAGAGGGATAAACAGAAAAGCGTAAACCGGGATCAGAATAATAAACATTCCATACCAATCGCGCAACAGGAAAAAATATTGCAGAGGAAGAATAATGAAAAAGACCCAAAACAAAGTGTGATGATCGCCTTTTCGTGTAGGAGTTATTGTTATAAATTCACGTAACAGCAGAAAAGAAGTTAAACCGAAAACAATAATAGAACCAAGCCCGCCTGTGAAAGCGGCCACAGTAAACACACCGCACATAGCCCACCAAAGCCCGACACGTTCATTAAAAACTTTTACCATTGCAGACATTTTTTCATTTGAAACCATTTGTTTGAAAATTTGACCAACAATGGAAACAAGAAAAAGCAAAGAAAGAATTCCCGCGAATAAAATCCATGTAATATCAATTTCTTTCAACATTATAATTTATCTCCATAAAAAGTTAAATGTTTTGTAAATTAATAATAGATTGTCTTGCGCGTTTTAGAAAATCTTTTTTGTTTTCATCTTCTTCTAATTTAAAAGGCTTCCCAAAACTAATGCTGCTGATTAATGGAACCGGAAGAAGTTCTCCTTTTGGCAAAATGCGGTTTAGATTCTCCAAAAAAACGGGAACAAATTCGATGCCCGGTTTTGCCTTTGCAAGACTGTAAATCCCACCTTTGAAATTTGCCATTTCGTAACCATCGCCCCGCGTTCCTTCCGGGAAAATTATCAGCGAGTAATTTTCTCCCATTCCGGACAAAGTGTCATTAATCGCTTTGACAGCATCGCGAAGATGCCCTCCTTTTGTAGGGCGCTGTACAACAATTGCATTAAAAATCTTATTAACAAGAAAGCGGCGAACTTTACTTTTTAGCCAGTAATCTCCGGCAGCAACCGGGCGAGTTACTTTTCGTATTTCGACCGGAAGCGAAGACCAAAGAATCAAAATATCAAGATGGCTGCTGTGATTGGCAAAATAAATACGTTGTCGGGTAGAAGGTTCGCAATCAATCCATCTTGCGGTAACTCCGGCAATTGTTCTTGAACCCCAACACAAAACGCGGCTAACTAATTCGTTAAGATCTTTCATTTTGTTTCCAACTCCCGCATAGCTTTGATAAGGCGGCGAACCGAAGTGATTACACACCCCAAAGAAATAATTACAAGAATCGCCATTAAAATTAATCCGCGATGTTCCCATTTTCCTGTTGCTGCGCATGCAAGTATTGCTATTGTTATGAGCGCCAATCGATGCTGTTTTGCCATCGGACCAAGAAAAAGCTGTTTTGCACCTGAAGCGCCGGCAAGAGTACGAACATAAGCGGTAAAAACAGAGAGCAGTCCGGTTAGCCAGCCGATTTCGACAGCATACGGTGTATTTTGCGCAGCGTAACCTGCGCAAACGAAAATCAAAGGGTCTGCAATTCTGTCCGGAAAATCATTAAATAACAGACCGGATGGCGAACTTTTTCCGCCTTCAACAGCCACCATTCCATCAAACAAATTACAAAGCAGACGAATTTGGATAAAAACAGCTGCAGCAACAAGAAAAATAGAGTTTCCGGGAAAAGTCGTTTTCTCCGAAAAAATGAGGAGAACACCAGCAATAGCTGCAAACACAATACTTAAAAGTGAAATGGTATTCGGACGAATACCTGTTTTGGAAAGCCCGGCAGCTATGCTTTTTGCCCAGCGAGTTCCTCGCGCTTTTACATCTCTTCTTGCATTGTCAGAGTTTTCAGTCATATAAGTTTCCTTTATTAAATTAATTAATATCTAAAATTTTCTGCAAATTCCCGCCAAGAATCAGCTCTTCTTCCGAAGGCGATAGATGTAGGTTGTTAATTTTCTTTAGCCCGATTGATTGGTCGGTCGCCATAACGGGAACATCAGTTCCAAACACCAGTTTTTCAGCTCCGAGCTGTCGATAAAGATTTTTAAGTTTGCATTGCGTAACTATCCAGCTTGATGTATCTATATAAACATTCTTTTTCGTTTGTGCTAAAATCATTGCCTGTCGATAGTACTGCATACCGGCATGGGCGATTATAAACGTTACGTCAGGAAAATCATTGATCATCCGGCTTGGGTCGGAAGCTTCTTTAGTAAGTCCCTGATGGAAAAAGATAGGAACTTTCCGTTCACGGGCAATTTCACATATTTTCATCATTCGCGGACCGGCTAGGTTGGTAGGAAATTGTAAAAGCGACAATTTTATCCCACACATTCCCCCATCAAGACAACGTTCAATTTCGCAACAACACAGATCAGATTCCGGATTCACGAATACAAATCCAAGAAACCGATTCGGCACCGCTTTTATCGCATCCAAAACCCGGTCATTAACAGGATTTTTGAGCAGCACATTTTGCAAAGTTTTTCCCTGAATAAGATTGCGCATTTTAGCAACTCCAACTGTCTGGAGAAGAAAATTCGATTGGAAAAGCAAAGAATCGCGAACTGTAACAACCGAAAGATCAGAAACGCCAATTCCTATTAACACTGTTTTGTCAATGCCAAGTGAATCCATACGCTCAAGGATATGACTGTGTCCGGCTTCTATATGATGATGTCCATCAATAATCATAATTTAATTTAAAATAAAAGATGTCATAAAATAATAATATAACGGAGCGGTAAATACCCAGGAATCAAATCTATCCATCATTCCGCCGTGTCCGGGAATAAGAGAACTTGAGTCCTTTACACCTGCATCACGCTTCATCGCAGATTCTATTAAATCGCCTGCCGGAATAACCATAATGGTAGCAACGCCAAGCATTAATCTTTGAAAAAGCGAAAAATTCGGTAAAGTATAACCGAAAAGAACAGCGGCTAACAGCGTAGCTATAGCTCCGCCTGCAAATCCTGCCCAGGTTTTATTTGGACTAATTAAAGGAGAAAATTTCGGACTGTTTTTTCCCAACAGTTTTCCCGTATAATAAGCACAGTTATCGTTCAAGGCAATCATTGTGCATAGCATGATAATTGCTCCAAAGCCGCCAGGCAACTTATGCAAGCGCAAAAAGTGCATGGGCATCCATCCCCAGTAGATAAGACCGAGTAACTGCAACCCGACGATTCTTGTTATATCCTTGTATGAACCACGAAAAAGTTGTACAGAAAAATAAACAAAAATCGCTAAAAGAGGAATCGCGTGAAAAATATCTTGCCGGTCATAGTGTATCGCAAGCGCCATAAGAATCAGTAAAAAAACTGCGATTATTAATTGTGGCGCCCCGCAAACATCGTTCATTTTGTAAAATTCACGAATAGATATAATTGCAATCGGTAAAATAATACACGCAAAAACAAGCCAACCGGCATAAGCGCCAAAAATAAACAGAGAAAAAATAACAAGCCACATCAGAATCGCTGCTTTGATATTGCGACCCCAGTTAGTTTTTCGAAATGCATAGGTAAGAAGCGAAGCGCCGCCAAAAACGAATGCGTAAATGATACAGGTTGTTTTTAATATTTCAAAGTTATTTATCATTTGTGATTCTCCTTTCTGCCCAATCCGCATAAATTCCAAGATATGAATCGCTTTTTAAAGGCTGTATATCGTTAAGTAAAGATTTATCGCCAAGGTTGCCCGCTGCAACCAAAGCGTTCCGTTTATAAATTTCCAAATTTCCGCTTGCGTGCACAAAAGTTTCGGGTAGAATTTCCTTTCCTTTAAAAATAGTTGACATTAATTTTTGAAGAATTTTTTGGAAAAATTTATTTTTCATCAGAAAATTCAAAAACCGATGGCTTGACATTTTATCGGTTATTCCGGCGATAACATCTCTTTGAAATGATTCTTCAGACATTCTTAAAAGATTAACAAGTGGCGGGTACATACCCATCAAATCAGGAAGGAGACTTTCAACATCCGACTTTGGCTTGAGATTTTTATTTATCGGACACGCTTCCTGACACACATCGCAGCCAAGAATATAATTATCGAATGCGGGAAAATATTCTTCCTGAACATCTCGCGAAGTGAGCATGTAAGCTACGCATTTTCGGGGATCAAGCCGGCGTGGCTCGTAAAGCGCCGATGTCGGACAGGCTTTTAGACAAAGATCACAATCTCCGCACAGGTCATCCGTAAAAGGTTTGTCGGCTTCTAATTCCGCTGTTGTAACGATAGATTGATATGCTACCCAACTGCCATATTTTTTGTTCATAACAAGATTGTGCTTACCAATACTTCCAAGCCCGGCGCGAACAGCGGCTTCTTTTCGATGTGCACCAATAACAACTTTAAAACCTTTTTTGCGTAAAAAAGAACGGATAAGACGGGCTCGCTTTAGTATTCCAAGATGTCCGTAATTTACTATCCGTCCCATTTTGCCGCGACAACCTGCTGGTTCAGATTCTTCCGTCAAATAATAAAAACCCATCACTATAACAGATTTCGCGTCCGGAAGAACCTTAAGCGGTTGAGCCATGTTTTGCCAGCCCTCGATTCGATAAGCAAACCTTTCCTGATAATGTTTTTTGCGCAAATCAAGTTCATCAAGAAATCTGTGATAAGGTTCTGTGGTAGTTATTCCAATAAGATCTAATCCGATCTCTTTAGCATAAGCTATAAGTTCTTCTTTTAGATTTCTCATAGTAACCTCCAATCAAGTTAACTTAATAATAACAAAATTATTATTAATTGTCAATTAAGTTGTACAATAAAATCTTTTTCTGGTATAATATAATGTAACATAATTAAATAAATATTCGCATACTCTTCTAACATATTAAAAACTAAGTTATGCTTTGTCCAACTTGTGGTCGCCAATTACAGGAAATTCAAACCGAAAGCTTTGTCTATCATATTTGCAAAGACAGTTGCGGCGGTATTTTATTTATTGGTTCGGAGACAGAAAAGTTTTTCACACAAACAGAAAATGTTATTAAAAAAATTATCTGTGTTAAATCTAAAACTTCCTCTTTTTATCAAAATAAATTATGCCCGGAATGTTGCAAAAAACAAATGACAACACATTATAGAAACGGTATCGAAGTTAGCAACTGCCCGAACTGTAAGAATTTATGGCTTGACCTCAATGAATTAAATAAAATCCGGGGGAAATATAATATAGAGAACGATGTTGTAGATGAAACCGTTGACGAGAATCTCAATATCAAAGAAACAGTAGTCTTACCCACAATTCCCGCAAAAGAGACTCTTGCTCCTGATTATGAAACGGTCTATAAAGAAGAAAAGGAATCAACAATAGCAGAAAAAATACATGTAACGGAAACAGTCCCGATAACAATTGATTTATTATGCCCGGCATGCGGCCATCAATTACAAGAAATCCAAGCTGATAATTTTAAATACAATATATGCCGGGATGGTTGCGGCGGCATTTTAATAGATCATCTCGAAGCCGATAAATTTATTGAGCAAGCAGAAAATATAACAGATAGAATTCTCAATGTTAAAAGCAATAATTCTATAATGTATGTTTCATCTGTAAAAAGATATTGCCCGAAATGTGATAAACAAAAGATGATTCCTGCTAAAAAAAATGGAATTGAGATCAGTGAATGTCCGGCATGCAAAAATATTTGGCTTGATTCAAATGAAATAAATAGAATCCGGGAAATGCATAATTCAGAAAATATAACAATAAAGAATTATGTCGCTAAAAAATCAGATGATATTCTATGCCCAATGTGCGGACAGAAATTATATGACGCCAATGCTAACGGCTTTGTCTATCGTATTTGTCGAGACGGCTGCGGAGGAATCTTAATTGACAATACAGATTTAAAAGATATGCTTGGCTCTTCAGAGTTTATCAATAAACTTCTCAACACCAAACTTTACAAAATCAAAAAAGACCAAACATCAAAAACAAGAATATGTCCCAAATGCGAAAATCAGAAAATGGTAAAGCAGTTAAGACATGACGTTGAATTTGATGAATGCTACCGTTGTGGCAATATTTGGTTCGATTATGGAGAAATCAACAAAATATATGAAAATAATATAGCGGCTAAATTCCATAAAAAGGTCGTTTTAAGAGAACGTTCTAAAGAAAAAAAAAATAGATGTTAGCAAAAGAATACCGCAGCAAAAAATTAAAACTCAGCCCCTAAAAAAACCTGAAAAAAAAAAGAACAACGATTTAGGTGTTTTAATCCTTGTAATTATAACACCATGTCTTGCTGTTATTACTTTTTGCTTTTTATGGATTATTAATATTTTTAATAAACCAATAAATGGACCTACTCTTTACCACATGACAGCCGGTTTTCCGATAATTATAATTATACTTTGCATTATATTTTTAGTTTTGTTTTTTATTGTTATATTTATCGTTATTTTTATTAATAAAATTACTCATAAAAAGAAAAAAAAGAGGTGAATTATGTTATGTCCGGTGTGCAATCAACAATTATGTGAAACAGAAGCAAATGGTTTTGTTTATCATATTTGTAAAAAAGGATGCAATGGTATTTTAATCAATAATGCTGATTTGAATGATATTCTTGAATTCCCTGAAGTTATAAGCAATGATTTTCTTAGTATTAAATCTAACATAAACGAACAAAATATTACATCGGAAATCAGAACATGTCCCGAATGCAAAACACAGAAAATGGTAAAAAACGTAAGAAACAACATCGGAATTGATGAATGTTACAGATGCGGAAATATTTGGCTGGATGCCGGGAAGTTCATGAAAATCCGAGAACATTATAATGAAAATCAGGAGAACAGAAAAAAAGTTTTAAATATTGAAAAAAAAGGTCCTAAATTATTCGCCACTAATAACACAAAAGGAAGATTCTCAAATCACTTCAGAGTAGGTCAAATAATGAATATAGTTGACGGAGTGGAAACAATTCAAAGAGGATCGGAGCCCGGATGGAAAATTGCGTCAAAAAAGCAGGCGGAAATAATCCCGCATGAAAACAATGGAAAAACAACGACACATCCCAATAGTCAAAATAGCGTAACTGAAGGACGAGCAAGAATAATCGAACGTGAAGTTAACAAACCCAAAAATTTGATGACATGGTTTGTTCCTCAATATAATGATTTAACATTATATATGATGGCGCTTGCTTTTGCTTTACTGCTTTTGTTATTAGACTCTTTTGGAAGTGGCGTGTCGGTTAAAAGACTTATGTTTACTAATATATTCACACTTGTTTTAGTGCCGGTCTTTATTTTAGGATTTATATTTTCTATATATCATGTTTTTGTCAATAAAGAAAAATCAAAATTTAAATTGTTGTCTATGGTTGTATTCGCGGTTTTTATAAACATCTTTAGTGGAATTATGGCTGGAATATATTTTTACAAAAAAGGAAATCATCCCGCTTATTTTCTAATGATATTTTGGTGCTTCTACAATAATATCATACTAATTTTTAAAAATGACCTTGATGAATGCGATACTGTTCGGCGGGAAATACTGCTTGGCTCAATTGCAATTTTATTTATTTATATTATTTGCCTGTTCATTTTAAGAATCCCGCCTTCCATTGTATTCATCATTTGTCTTTTTTATGCAAATTATGTGCACAAAATAATTAATAGTTTTTTTGCCTCTTCATAAAAGCGAGTTCGTAAACTTATTCTTTTTCCAGT
>QMOL01000069.1 GCA_003648225.1 Chlamydiota bacterium | reverse complement strand
TGATAACGCAATGAAATTGAGAGCTGACCACGGAACGGTTGCTTTGGCAACTTATGTCAGTCAGGATAAATACCCGTTTGACCCTGATCCGCCCGGAGCGCTCGGTACATTTATAGAAAGAATTTTTGGAAATAACAAAGGACAGAACAGAATATCGCCAGAACTGATTATTGGCAATAGTAAATATAATAAAGTGTATAAAAAAGTCAGAGATTATATTAAACCATAAAACATCAACAACTATGAAAACTTTTACAATAAAAACAATTTTAATAATTATTTCAATAGTAATTACTACAGCAGTTTCAGCTAAAAATCAGGATAAAAAAAATGAACTACAGTGGAACGAAAAAACAGTTCGAAATTATATGAACGCATTAAAACCACCAAATATATATAAAATAAATAACGATGAAATGATTATTGATATAATCACAAATACGGCTATTGCTAATAATGTTCGAGTGCCTACTAATCTTATAGATTTTGTTGCTCGTCTTTTTGATTTACCTGTGACAAATGAAAGTAATATGGCAGATGTTTTTATAATGGTTAAAAATACTACCAATGCTGCTTTAGGAGATTTTTTTCTTGACAGATTTACAAATTATTATGGTGAACATTATAAAATTGATGGTTGGGAATATGATAGAGATCGCTCGCAAACTTGCCTTTGGGCAATAAATAACATTGCCACACCTGAATTAATAGATAAATTAAATAAGGCGTGGATAGTGGTTAGAAAAAGAGATCCGTTTAATTTAAATGTTTATCCCTGCTTCACAATTAATCCGGACAGATTTCCTAAAGAATCGGAAGACTGGCTGTTTAATTCACCTTATGTAAAAGTAAGAAAACGCATGGTAAATAATTGGCTTCAATCAAAACGTCCGGAAAAAATAGAAATATTACGCAGATACATTAAGAAACTTGAAAAAACACCGAAACTTGATCCTATTTTTACTTTGGGTTTAAGAAGCTATGATGATCATAATATAATGAAAAGAATGATTATTAAAACTCTGGAAAATCTTGTTGCTGAAAGAGAGAGACAATATAGAAGATGGTTGGAAGACAAGAAAAGAATGCCACTTGATTACGGCGTTTATCATGACGGACACTGGGAAAAATACAATAAAATGTCTGAAGAAGAAAGGAAGAAAATATATCGCGGCGATTATAAACCCGAATCAAAATTAACAAAAGAAGAAAAAGAATTATTAAAAAATAAATTTAAAAAATGAAAATTATAAATAAAATCATGTTAAGTATTGTATTTTGTGGTTGTATTTTCGCAGCTCCTTACGAATTACTTTTAAGATATAATGCTGACTTAGATCATATGATAATAGGTACAGGCGAAGCACAATGTGAATATAAAGAAAAAATAATTATTACTCCTCAAATAAACAAAATAAAGTCTTTATATTCTAATTATCACGATGGCGAAAGTTTAAATACAATAATTGCTGATTTTAATCAAGATTATTGTTATATTCTAATACTTGGAGAATATAAAAATAAGTTTAATAATATCACTCGAATAGTAAATACTCCAATTAGAATAAACTTGGCAAAGGACAGAACTGTTGTGAAAACTTATAATTTAACAAAACCTTCCAGCAACTCACTTGCCGAAGATAATGATTCATTAACGTATTCACAAGAAATTGTGAATTTAACAGATCCATTCAATTCCGACACGGATTATGATTATCTTAAAGACGGGAAAGATGTTAATGGAGAAAAGATAACCATTTCCGTTGCTGGTCAACCCTCAATTACTATCAATACAGCCGCAACTGATCCGCTTAATCCCGACAGCGATAATGACGGCGTGCTTGACGGAGTAGAAGTTTATGGTCTGGCTCCTTACGGTTTTGTTACCGACCCGAATAATCCCGATACCGATAACGATGGCGTGATTGACGGTCAGGACTTTAATCCTCTTGGAATTACAGATGAAAATGGAGATGGTGTTGCAGATGAATGGGTTGACTTTTGGCAAAATCAAATCTCTCAATGGGGCTATTCAAGCAGTTGGCTGACTTCAATTGAAAATCCCAACGCCGATACCGATGGTGACGGAATCAGTAATCGAGATGAATATGAAAACGGAACCGTGCCGATTGTTCCAAACGGTCATTACGAAACAAGAATTCTTCCCTCTCCGCTTGAAATTTCGGCAAATGTCGATGAAATTGTAATAGCTGAATTCAACGTTGTAGATTTGTCTTTCCAGCCAAGCACGGGAGAAGTTTTTCAACTGCATCAACCCTGGGCGGGAAAAATCCATGCTGTACCCGAAAATTTAAAACTGAAATATTTATCTACAAACGAATGGTATGAAAAAAAATTACCGGCGAGATTTTGTTCCCTTTTCGGTATTCAAAATAAATTCCAAATCGCGATTAATACTACTAATCTTGCAAACAACACAACTTATAAAGATAAAATAATCGTAGTTGTCGGGGGAATAACTAACGAGTGTGAAGTTCGGCTCTTAATCGGTAGTTCTCCCGCGAACAATCACGCGCCAATTATTGGCCGCTTGATTTTTCCGTCTGATAAATCAGCAATTAAAAATGTAGAAAATGTTCAGTTGAATTGGACCGCTGCAACAGATGAAGATTCCGGTGATACAATCACTTATGAAGTTCGATGCAGCGCGTTTCACTTTACAGGCGCACCAAATACAATGGCGGTAAATGTTGGCCAAACAACTATTCAGGCGGTCGGTTGGAAAGAAGGTTTGAACGATAAACTGGAATATCAGAGAAAATATGAATGGCAGATCGTTGCGTGGGATAATTCAGGTGCAGCGGCATTCAGTCCGATATGGTCATTTGTAACATTGCCGAGCAATTATGTTGACGTAATAATTTTGAGTGATAGTTTACGCAAAGGATATATCGGAAGGAGTTATAAAGAACAATTAATTGCCGCTTACGGTTTTCCGCCATATCAATGGGAAATAAAATCAGGTAGTTTACCGCCGGGATTATTATTAAAATCCAATGGCACGGTTTTTGGTGAGCCGACAGCGACAGGCAATTACAATTTTGAAGTTGAAATTGAAGATTGGGCAGGCGGAAAAGCAAACGCTGCAATTAATTTGGAAATAAAAGCAACCGGCAGCGGTAACGCGGGAAGCATGGGTCACGGAATCGCCGGTCACGGAAGTTTCTGAAGAGATTTTTCACGAATACATAAAAATAAACTTTTTAATAATAGTCGGATTCGATAATTCGACTTACTTTGTTAATCGACATTTTTTGTGGATTGATAAAAATTTGACTTTCGTGTTAAATTTCCGCAACAGTGCCCGGAATTAATTTAATCGCGGCACTGCATACTAAAGCGATTTTTTTTATTACCGTATTATCAGGCAGCTTTTTAATTTCAAAACTCTTGTCAATATTAAATGAAAAAAGTTCCCCGTTTAATCTTACTGTCGTTTTGAAATCTATCTCATTTTTTTGAACAAAAAATCCGTCAGAAGAACTTTTATTAAATTTTCTCTCGCTACAATATAATGTGAATTTGTCTTTGTAAGGTGCGCCGTTATAAGGGCAAAAAGTCTCGCAATTGCCGCATTCATTGCACATTGCGTCAATATGAATTATTTGTGAAATGTTTTTGAATCCGGAGACTTTTATAGCAATGTTCGCGCGGTTGGGACATACTTCAACACATTTATCGCAAACGGTATCGCAAGCCAAACATCTTTTAGATTCGAGTTGCAAGTCATTATTCTTGACGGTTTGGATTATACCTTTTCTTTTAATTAAATCTGATTCATTGTAATTCAAGTTTGTGTGAGAAGAATTTGATTGTTTCGGTGCGAAACGACCTATCTTTTCCGCTATCGCCTTGCCGTCAGCTATCGCCTCAACAACTGATGAAGGACCGCGAAGAGCGTCACCGCCGATGAAAATATTTTCATTTTCTGTTTCAATAGAATTTATTTTTTCATCAGTTATGCCAACGGTTTTAAGAAATTCTTTGTCAACCCGTTCGCCAATCGCGCAGATTAATGAATCACAATCGAGAGTTACAAATTCATTTTCGATAGGAACCGGACGCTTTCTTCCTGAAGAGTCAGGTTCACCGAGTTTCATTTTTTGACATTTGAGAATTCCTGATTGGATGGGAGCTATGGGAGTTATGGGGGTGGATGTTTGAACGTCAAGATTAAATTCTATTGGCTGTAAAAGTTGATTGAAAATAATACTGTCATTTTTTGCCGCATCGAGTTCTTCACGGTCAGCCGGCATTTGCTTTTCAGTTCTCCTGTAAACTATTGAAACATTTTTAACACCCGGAATTCTTATCGCCGCGCGTGCGGCATCCATTGCCGAGTTTCCCCCACCAACGACAACGATATTTTCACCTGTTTTGAATGATATTTTTTTTTGTTTTAATTGTTTAAGGAAATCTATTGCGCCGATGATATTTTTATTATCGCCTTCAAGTTTTAGTTCAATTGATTTGCCGGCACCAATTGCAACGACAAAAAAATCGAATTTCGGCTTAAATCCCCCTTGTTCCCCCTTTAGTAAAAGGGGGGTTCCAAGTTTGAATTTAACTCCAGCGGATTTTATTAATTCTATGTCATTATCAATCGCTGACTGAGGAAGCCGAAAACCGGGAATAATATTTTGTACCGTTCCGCCCGGCTTTTCGCTTTTATCAAAAACAGTAACATCAAATCCGGTTTTAGCGAGAAAATACGCGGTGGAAAGTCCGCAAGGTCCTGCACCTATTACCGCGATTCTAATTTGTCCCCCTTTAGGGAAATTTAGTCCCTCTTTTCTAAAGTAGGGAGGGGGATTTTTTTGTTGATTACAATCGACATTTTTTGTCAATTGACCGTTTTCCGCCGCAACAAGTTTTATTTCTCTGATTAGAACCGGGCAGTCATAATCAATTCGTGTGCATTTCAGCATACAGGGATGATCGCAAATATGTCCCGTGATGAACGGCAGAGGGTTTTTTGAAATGATTAATTCGTAAGCTTCCCGATATTTTTTCCTCTCTACAAGATGAATATATTGCGGGATGTCCTGATGAATTGGACAGTTTACAACGCACGGTGCGATGTAACAGTCAAATAAAGGAAGTTTATCATTAATTTTAACTTTTGATTTTTTTTGCTTTGAATAAAGTGGATTGGTCAGAGAATCTTCCGCACAAGAATTTATTTTTTTGATGTCAAGCTTTTTAGGAATCTCTGTCTTGACAGATTTATCGACAAGCTGATTGAAACGATAATATCCGCCCGGTTTGAGCAAATCGGTTGCGAGTGTTATCGGCGAAATTCCGGCATTTAAAATATTTTGAATATTGAAAACCGAGACACCGCCGGAATAAGAAATTTTCAATTCATCACCAAGCTCCTTGGCAAGCTTTGCAGCGAGATTGATTGTTATTGGAAAAAGAGCTTTACCGGACATATACATTTCATCACCCGGCAAGTTATTTTTATTATTTTTAACGCCGAGGGTGTTTGATAGTTTCACGCCGAACTTTTTCCCGCTTGCCGCTGCGAGACTTTGCAGTCGCTTTATCATCGCAACAGCATCGCTGAACTGTAAATCGTGAGAAAAATTTTCTCTTGAAAGTTTGATATAATCGTAGCCGGTGTTGTTAAGAGTACGCCTCACTTTTTCGTAACCGAGTAATGTCGGGTTGAGCTTAACAAAAATGTTGAGTTTTTTCTCTGTGATGATGTAAGAACATATCGCTTCAATTTCTTCCGGAGGACATCCATGCATAGTTGATAAAGTCAGCGATGAAGAAATATTTGGTGAGATATTTCCGGAGATTTCTTTTGGAAGAGCGGTAAGATATTTCTTAAATAAGGGATGATGTTCCGCGTTCTTTAAATTTTCGATAAATGAGTCAATCTTCTTACTTTTTATTCCTTTGAGGTCATAACCGACACTCATATTAAAAATAAAATCACAGCCGGTTTTTTTGAAAAAATAATTTCGAATAAAATGAAGCGCAATCCACGCCTTTAAATATTCATCAAAAGCTTTAGGAACCGTGAATTCAGATGACCATTCAGTATTGTACGCTTCGTCTTCGGCATCAATACACGGCTTTTTAATCTCGAGGGTGTCGAGAATTTGAACTGTTTTTAACTCGAAAAATCGCGCTCCGGTGAGATATGCCGCAATAATATTTTGAGCGAGTTGAGTGTGCGGTCCCGCTGCCGGACCAATTGGTGCTGAGCACATTTCATCAAATATCTGAAAAGATTTTGATGGATTTATGCGAAGAAATTTATTTTCGGGGATACCAAAAACAGTTTTGCTTTCTTTATATTCTTCTTCAATCCATTTCAAAAATTTTTGAAATGGGATTGGTGTCATTATGTCAGACATTATTATTTAATGATTTAAAAATTTTATGATTTTATATGTAGCCCGCTTCGATCCGAAGCGGGTAATATTGGATTGTTGGATTATTTACCGGACAATTTACTCCACTGGCGCTGCGTGACATTTTTGTGTCCGAATACTGCCCGGAATCCTCACCGCTCACTGCTCACAGTCCCGTCATCTGATTGAACTCTTCAATCAGTTCATCCCAACGAGCCGGTTGTGCGAAGATTTCCCCCCATATTTCTCTGTCATACCATAACTGGTTCAGGTCTTCTAATTCTTTACCCTGCTGCTCAATCCAAGTGTAATATTTCAGGTTGTGAATCCGTCGCTTGTCGGTATAGCGGAGTTCAAGCATATGATCAGTAGTTTCACCGAGAATACATCTGTCAAAATCAATTTTTGCTTGTATTTCTGAATAATTACCCCGCTCATCATTGAGTTCACAAACCCGTGATTTGTACATATCAGCTGAATCAGTTGCAACAGTGAAAATGATGTCATTTTCAGTTAATTCATAATATTTAGCGGTTTTAATTGCCGATAAAATATTCGCAATGCTCGAAATTCCAAGCAGATGCAGGTTGTCAACAATTTCTTCAGGAATACCATAAACTTTTAGAGATTTCTTTCCTTTTTCCTCATTGAAAAGTCTGAGCAGCCGCATACACATTTCGTCATCAATGGCTGTAACCATATCAGTATTTTTTGTGTTGTGAATCCAAGGGACATGCTTGTCGCCAATTCCTTCAATTCGATGCCCGCCAAATCCGTTTAGTAAAAGAGTGGGGCATTGAAGAGCTTCCGAAGCGACCACTTTAATTCGCGGGAATTTTGTACGCAGGTAGTCGCCGGCAGCGATTGTTCCTGCCGAACCTGTAGCTGAAACATAAGCGAACAGCGATGATTTTTTATTTTTTATTTTATTAAAAACTTCTTCAATTGCCGCACCGGTAATCTCGTAATGCCAGCATGCGTTCCCGAATTCATCGAACTGGTTAAAAATGATGCAGTCTTTTCTCGTCCGGCGAATTTCCCAGCATTTATCGTAAATTTCTTTCACATTCGATTCGCAGCCGGGTGTCGCGATAACTTCCGCACCGATTTCATGCAGCCATTCAAAGCGTTCTTTGCTCATTTCTTCAGGAAGAATGGCAACAGCTGTGCAGCCCATTAGATAAGAATCGAAAGCCCCGCCACGACAATAATTCCCGGTTGAAGGCCATACGGCTTTGTTATATAAAGGGTCAAATTGCCCGGTGGTGATTCTTGGTGCTAAACAGCCGTAAGCGGCGCCGACTTTATGCGCGCCGGTAGGAAACCATTTACCGATCAGGGCAACAATCTTAGCTTTAACTCCTGTAAGTTCCGGTGGAATAATCATATAATTAACATCACCAAATTGCCCGCCTCTTTCTTTTGGTTCGTTATGCCAGGTTATTCTAAAAAGGTTAAGAGGGTCAAGATCCCATAGCCCGATATTTCTTAATTTATCAAGAATTTTTCCGGAAATTAATGACGGGTCTTTTTGCTGAGCGAAAGTAGGAAGGATAATTCCTCTTTCGCGATAGCGTTTTACAGCGTTTTCAAGCACTTTTTTATCAACAACGTGATCGATAAGTTTTATCATAATTCTTTCTCCATTATTATTTTTAGACACGAATTTTCACAAATTTTCGCGAATTTATATTTTTTATTTCAACCCACGACTAAAGTCATGGGTTAATATTTCTTATTTTGAACAATTGTGATTATCCGACATAAAAAATGATATAAGCCCAATTTGCGAGGAGTAAGATTATTCCGATAATCCAAGTATTTTTCTTTTCTTTTTTTGTTAATGTTATCTTGATTTTTCTTGCAAAAATGAATCTGAACAGCAAATCAATTATAACAATAATTCCTATAGAAAAAACTAAAGGATTAAATAACCATGCCTGAATATATTTACCATGGAATAATGAAATGATTCCTCGAGTGGTTCCGCAGGTTGGACACGGATAACCTGTAACTCTTTTAAACAGACAAAGATCTACAAACTTGCTTAATTTAAAATTGATAACGGTTGCAACGCAGACCAAAATTAGCCATATCACTAAAATTAAAGCTGCTAAGAGCGGTATATTAGGATAACGTGAAGAACGGGAGAATTTAATTTTCACATTTTCTCTCTTTCAATACTTCTTGATTATGAATTTGCAACACCTGCCGCCACACCAAGAACCATTGCAACGATCCAGATTAGTAAACCAAGAATTTGCAGGCCAACGCTAACCATTCCGCAAATTTTGCCTGCCTGGGTTAATCCTCTGCCTTCCGGGTCCATAATTCCTTCGTCCATTTCTTTAAGGTCTTTATTTCCCATAACCCATGCGATAATTCCACAAATAAGACAGCATGCAATGCCAATGATTCCGAGAACAAGAACGGTTGTTCCGCGATGTGGTTTCAATGTTTCTACTTGTGCGCCAACGGCTTCTACTTCTACAGTGGCTTCTTCATTCATGGTTTCTCCTTTTGAGGTTAAAAATTTTTCCTGCAATAATAAATGATAAATAATAAATAATAATTAATAAATAGAAAGGGTTCCGGCACAAAATAAATTTCACCCCACCACGTTCCCCAGCGATCATCATTTGCTCCGGTGCCAACATCCTGTCGAGCGTATTCCTGGATTGTCCAGAATTTCAAGTCGTTTGCCGGATCAACACACGTTGCACTATAATCTCCCCATCTATTATCCGCGCCGCCGAAAGTTTTGTAGTAATAATCTTCACCGGTTTTTAGTAATCTAACTCCTTGCATAACATTTGCCGCGTTGGTGAATTCTCTCCCTGTATAATAAGCACTCGCGTAAATTCCGGTTGAGAAGCCGGAGAAACCGAGAACTATGCTCGTATTACAATTAACGGCAATGGACGGATAAGCATAATACATCGGAGTAGTAGATTCCTGAACAATACCTGCGTTGATTGGATTACCATTGGAAGCTATAAACTCTCCCCAAATAATAGCATTGCGGGTTGGGAATGATAACTGCCCGGTATAACAATAAAAGATATGGCCAAAGCGATAAACAGGAGGAGAACCAATCCTGCTGTCACCATTGTCAATTAAGTCCGCACCGCCGAGTTGAGGTGCATCATCGGGAACGTCAGAATCAGGAACATTAGAATAACCGATGTGAGTCCAAGTCGGTGAATTTACCGGTCCGTTTATCGCGCCGTAGCGAACATAATCATCTGAGCCGCTATAATATCCGGAAACAACTGTATAAATATTGGTTTGATTGCCGAAAGTGATACATGGAGCGACAGTAAAATCGCTTGAAGAAATAACGGTAATAACATTCAAATCATTTGTATAAGCTCTATGTTTATTAATCATCCAAATTTTGGATTCGGAAAAAGAATTGTCTGAAATGGCGAACATATTCATGCTTAAAGCAATCCAATTCGTGTTAAAACCGGGTGAAGGGAAATCCGCCCAATCATTATTTGCTGGGTCTGCATCTATCTTCCATAAAAACCAATTACCGGTTGGATCGGAGGTCTCGGTAACACCGAGAAGGATGCCGCTGTTCGCGTCGCGGTCATCAAGCGCTACGAAAATGAATCTGTCTTCTTCCTGGTCGTAAATAATTTTAGGGTCGAATGTGCCTGCATTGCCGCCGCCGCCGCCATTTACTGAAGCCCAAAAATCATTTAGAACAACTGTGCTGATGATTGTCCCGCTTTTGTCTTGAATCCGCACATAACTATTTAGAACTGTCATTAAATGATCCTTGCCGGCAACGCCCATTGTATCCGGCGGAATGTGCATATATCCATAAGTATCAGGACCATCAGGGACAGCGAGAAAACTATCTTGTGTATTGACGGGTCCGAGTGGAAGCGGGGGATCATCTGAAGTAATCTCATCGCCCGAAGGTGAAGTGGAAGAAGTAGAAGATGTTGTTTCCGGTGAAGCAACGGACTTTTTTTCGGGAACCGCCTTATTGAATTGTTTTCCTGATTTGATTTTTTTTAAATCCTCAGGAGGAATTTGCTGTTCATGATATTTCATAATCGGAACAACACGAATTTTAATATTTGTATTTGCCGGTGTTTTTTTTCTTGTTGCTTCTTTTTTTGC
>QMOL01000068.1 GCA_003648225.1 Chlamydiota bacterium | reverse complement strand
GCAAAGTTTGTCATATCGGTAAGAAGAACAAGCACGCGTTTACCGTCGAGCGCGAATTTTTCCGCGACAGCTAGGCACATATCCGGAACCAGCTGGCATTCTACGGTCGGGTCGGCGGCGGTATGAACAAACATAACTGTTCTTACGAGCGCGCCGGCTTCATCGAAAGTATCTTTAAAATAGAGGTAGTCATCGTGTTTCAGTCCCATTCCGCCGAAAACGATAATGTCCACTTCTGCCTGCATGGCGATTCTTGCGAGCAGTTCGTTGTAAGGTTCTCCGGCAACGGAAAAGATGGGAAGTTTTTGTGATTCAACGAGCGTGTTGAAAACATCAATCATCGGAATTCCTGTTCGCACCATATTTTTTGGAATAATACGTTTTGCCGGATTAACGGAAGGCCCGCCGATTTCCACCCAGTTGCCTTCGAGTGTTGGTCCTTTATCTCTCGGCACACCACTTCCGTCAAAGATTCTTCCGAGTAAATCACTTGAAAAAGATACTTCCATCGAATGGCCGAGAAATCTGACTTCATCGTTAGTCGCGATTCCGCGTGCACCGGCGAAAACCTGCAGTGAGACTCTGTCGTGCTGAGTTTTAATTACCTGAGCGAGAGAAGGACCTCGTGAAGTTTTAACTTCCGCGAGTTCGCCGTAAGCGATGCCTGTTGCTGAGACTGTGATAACATTACCTGCGATTTGCAGAACTCTTGTGTAGACTTTTTGCATAATATTTTTATTTAGGTTTCGCCCTGCATCCGCAGGGCGCTTTGCGAGTTTTAAGTTTTACCCCGCATACGCCGGGCGCTTCGCGAGTTTTATTTTTTACAAAATCATTTGATTAATTTAGTTGTTCTTCAATAACTTTTATAAAAGTTTGTGTTTGATTTATCCATGGTTTAACTGTTTGTTCATCAAATTCAACGAAATCAACATAATCACTATCATTCCGTTTATTAAATAGTTTATTATAAATTTTAGCATCTTCTTTTAATATTTCTCCTGTCTTTACAAAATGTAAATTGAATAAGGATAATACACCTGAATGTTTTGATGAACTTAATTCGTTTTTTATGAGCAAAGCATTTACAGCATTAAAACAAGAATAATAAAGTCGGTTTACACAAGCGTTCCAATGATTATGCTCTGCCATAAGTTCAGCTTCTTCAAATGCTTGTTTGGCTTGTTTCATTCTGTATTTTATGTATTCATCCAGCTTTTTCATAATTTCAAACCGTCTTTCATAACATTTTTATAAAACGGAGATAATTTTAATTCATTCCACTCCCCACGTTTTTTTACAATTAGAGAAATAACAGCATTATATTTTAATTCGAGTTCATAAAGTAAATCAAAGATAGAATCGAACAAATTCTTTTCATTTTTCTTGGACGCCAAAACAAGAATGTCCCAGTCAGAATCATTGGTTTCATCACCACGTGCCCGTGAGCCATAAAGAATAATTTCAGCAGAAGGTTCTACTGATAAAATATTATCTTTAACTTCTTTAAGCAATATATTTTGTTTTTTCGTCATTTTATTAAATCCCAAAATTTTATCATTCCGGCGGACTTGACCATACATCATTTTTATAATCACTACTATTCCGCCCTCCAAGTACCCAAATTTTATTGTCAAAAACTACACTTTGGAGACCTCTTCGACCGCTCCATGGAGCGGCTGCGGTTATTTCTTGCCACAATTTTCCGACTGGTTTTTCTTTTGAAGCAATAATTTTCAATTTAGCATTTTGAATTGAAAGTGGTCTTCCGATTTTAAATGAAAATGAATAATTACTACTTATATTTAAATACGCATTAATTGTAGATTCATTATAAAAAGGTCCAAAAACCACCGGTAAATTTGGCGTTTTACTCCTATTATAATTCTTAGATTCACCAATCGCAAATTGATAATCTACTCCAGCATTATCCGAAAGTACCGCTTCAACATAATACCAATCACCGGTAGTATTTAAGTCATAAGACACGACATAATTGCTTGGCGCTTGCGAGGTGTCCACGATGACGTTTTCGACGACATCGGCGAAAGAAACAGAAACGATAAAGAGAGAGAGAAAGAAAGTTTTCATCATGATTGCATTAAATAATTTTTAATTACGGAAATAAATTTAAGCGAATATAAGTTTATTTTTTTTCGATTTTTATATTATATTCTTGATTAATATTATCAGAAATATGTAAAGCATTATTGTTTGAAAATAAATATTTAAATTTTTTAGTATGTTTTTTCAAGAATTCTTGTTCTTCTTTCCAAGACATATTACAAATTTTTTTTGCGAGGTTGTCCCGCGATTTTCTCATAAATTCAACAGTATTAATCTTCATAATTTATCACCTCCAACGGATTTCTGATTTCCAATATCGGATAACCCATTTTAAGATTAATAGAATTATAACTATAAATACGTTTAAGATTTACAATATGTTTAAAGTTCCAGCTAACTAAAACGTCAACACGATTGACAGTTGCAATTGCAATATGTTGAGCATCAACGATAAATTTATTGGAAACCACTTTTTCATTTAAATAATTATTAGCCAATTCCTTAGCTTCTTCTGTAAGATTAATGTATTCTATGCTTGTGTCAGGTATTTCTTTCAAAATGTTTTGTACCGGTTCCGGTGCATTTTCTAATTCTGCCAAAGTAAGATTAGAAATAACGATTGTTGCTAATTCCGAACGAAACATATTAAAAAGGGCACGAGATCCTTTTTTAAATTCGTCATCGAAGCAACCACCAATTACTGAAGTATCTGTATATATTCTCTTTTTCATAATTTTTTATCGATTGCTTAATTCAAAATTAAGCGTACATAAGTTTGCCTTTTGGCTTTGGTATTTCTCTACCTAATTGTTTAGCTGTTTCTATCCATTCTTCAATAACAACTTCCATACTTTTAATTGCTTCATCATAAGTTGCCCCATCTGCAAAGCAACCAGCCAATTCCGGTGTTTCCGCAATAAAGGCTTGATCATCCTCGCTCCAATAAATAATAATTTCATATTTTATCATAATTCTTAACTAATAAATAGCAACCTGCAAATAATAAACAATAAATCAAGCTCGGTTCGGGAATTTCATTAATTCCCGTTAATTCAAATACAGCCGATTCAGCTGAATAAACATTCTGTTCTTCTGCCGGTATAGTTATCGAAAATGTTTCTGATTCAGCCGAATACATGTTCTCATTTTGCCCGTTAAGGGAAAAAGTCGCACTTTCCGCATAGTACTGCTCAGTCGCAAGAGCGGTAAAAGTAAAAAGGAATATAAAAAGCAAAGTTTTCATGTTTTAACACTAATATCTCTAATTTTAATCACTAATGGACATAATAATATTTTTTAACCACTAATGGACACTAATAAACACGAATAATAAAATTTATTCTTTTGTTTTAGTTTAGTTTTTTCCATGTAATTCATAACTAATAAATTAATTTAGTAATTTTTTTTAATTAGTGTCTATTCGTGTTAATTCGTGGTTAAAGTTTTTTGTGTTTTTCGTGGTTTTTTTCGTGAGTTTCATATAAATTTCGTGCATTTCATCGTCAAAACAGACGAGTATTACTTTTTCTAAAGAACCACCCCGCCCGTCGGGCACCCCTCCTTGGTAAGGAGGGGAGTTTAGGAAATTTTTAATTTCCCGCAGGGCGATTTCAGCCGCTTCTTCTTTCGGAAAATGATACACTCCACAACTTATTGCCGGAAAAGCTATTGTTTTAATTCCATGCTCTTTTGCAAGTTGCAAACTTGTTCTGTAACATGAAGCTAATAATTCCGGCTCATTTCTTTTTCCGCCCGACCACACGGGTCCAACGGTATGAATCACAAATTTCGCCGGCAGGTTGTATCCTTTTGTAATTTTTGCCTGTCCGGTTTCACAGCCGTTAAGTTTTTTACACTCATCGAGCAGACCTGGTCCGGCAGCGCGATGAATTGCGCCGTCAACTCCCCCGCCGCCGAGTAAAGATTTATTTGCCGCGTTAACTATTGCGTCAACGTTCAGTTTAGTAATATCGGTTTTAATTAATTCTATTTTCAATAAATCTTTTGACACTGATTTCACTGATTTACACCAATTTTATTTTTGATATATTAATTTCGTGTTAATCTATGAATTTCGTTTTTAATTTTTTTTTGTGTTCTTCTTGATTAAGCTTTTAATTCGTGAAAATCTGTGAAATCCGTGTCTAAAATTTTAGTTTTTCGTCAACTTTTTGTTCCGCGGATTTGAATTCATCAGATTCCCACGGGCACGGGTTCCAGTTTTTGAAAAGCTGCGTTAATTCCAGAAAATAACTTCTTGCGGAATCTTTACTTTCAAACTCAAATTCTTTCTTTAAAATTGCATCGATTTTATTTAAAACGTATTTCTGGCGCTCAAGCGAACATGATGAGTCGACAACATCAAAAGCGTCCTGCTGCAAATAAGCCGCATCAAGAAATTCTTTTTTAAGATAAATAATAAAATCTTCCAAAGCGGTTCCTTCTTCACCAACCACTTTCATCATCTGATCGACTTCATTCCCTCTTCTCAATAAAGCTTTAGCGAAGGCGACCTGTTCGTCATTTACCGCGTTAGGATATTTACTCCAACTTTCCAATGGATCGATTGCCGGATAACGCCTTGCGTCCGATCGTTCACGAGAGAGGCCGAGGAACGCGCCAACAACTTTCAATGTTGCCTGAGTAACCGGTTCTTCGAAATTTCCGCCTGCCGGGCTGACAGTTCCGCCGATAGTAACCGCGCCGGTAGAACCATCGTGAAGTTTCACCACGCCCGCGCGTTCATAAAAAGCCGCGATAATCGACTCAAGATAAGCCGGGAAAGCTTCTTCGCCGGGGATTTCTTCAAGACGGCCTGACATTTCACGAAGAGCCTGTGCCCATCTTGAAGTTGAGTCCGGCAGCATTAAAACATTCAATCCCATCAAGCGGTAATATTCCGCGATAGTAACGGCGGTATAAACCGAGGCTTCACGCGCGGCGACCGGCATAGAGCTTGTATTACAAATAATAATAGTTCTGTCCATAAGCGATTTTCCTGTTCTCGGGTCTTCGAGTTCAGGAAATTCGCGGAGAGTTTCAACCACTTCTCCCGCGCGCTCACCGCAGGCGGCGATAATAACGACATCAACATCAGCGAACCGGCTTGTAACCTGTTGGAGGACGGTTTTTCCCGCACCGAACGGGCCCGGAATACAATAAGTTCCGCCTCTTGATACCGGGAAAAAGGAATCAATAATTCTGCATTGCGTAGCCATAGGTTCAAGCGGGCGTAATCTTTCTTCATAAGCATTAAGGGCGATTTTAACCGGCCATTTTCTAAGCATTTTGACTTCTTTATCTTCACCGTTGGGGGAAGTAATAACAGCGATAATTTCTTTAATATTATATTCGCCTTTTTCTGCTATGGATTTAACTTTCCACTGACCGTTGATGTCAAAAGGAGTCATAATTTTATGATCAAAAATACCTTCCGGTACCGAGCCGAGAACAGAACCTGCAACGACATCATCGCCCGGTTTAGCCACAGGAGTAAAGTCCCATTTCTTTTCACCATCAAGGGCGGGGAGATAAGTACCGCGCTGTAGAAAGAATCCGCATTCTTCAGCGAGTTCCGGCAGAGGATTTTGCAATCCGTCAAAAACTTTTGTAAGCAATCCCGGAGCGAGCTCAATGGAAAGCATCTCACCTGAGAATTCGGTGATATCACCGATAGTCAATCCGCGGGTATCTTCGAACACCTGTAAGTCGGCGCGATTTCCTCTAATGCGAATAACTTCAGCTTTTAATTTTTTATCCCCGAGCACAGCGTAAGCCACTTCATTTTGAATAACGCTGGTATCGAATTCGACGGTAATCATATTTCCGTTAACTGCAACAATTCTTCCTTTTTTCTGACTCATATTGATTTATAATTTAAGGTTTATTTTTCCTGTTTTTCAATACTTTTATTAAGAGCTTCTTTTCCGGTTTCTTCGTCAAGAGAGGCCCATCTTTCTAAAATTTTCAATTTCAACAAATAGCTTAGCGCGACATTAAAATCAAAAGAATGCGTCGCGGAAAGTTCATCCAGAAAAGCCCATCTCAACTTATCAATAATTTCTTCCGCTTTTTGCTGATTTTCAGCTTTAACGGCTTCCTGAACAGCCGATTTCATCAAAGAGTCCGCGCTTCCCGATTTATTCAAATATGGAGTTTGATCTTTACCGAGTTTTGCTGCACGAGCAGCCGCGAGATAATTTAGTAAAGTTTCTTCCCAATTTTTCCAATAAATTCCGGCTGGATTTTTTATTTGATTTTCTCCGCCGGAAGCCGCACTTTTTAACGCTTTCCAATCATCGATGGAAATCCATTGCCGTGAATTTTCAATAAACTCATTACTTGACATTGGCGGTACTTCGCCAAAGGCAAGAGAAGGGAGAGTAGAAATAAAATAAGGATAGCTGCTCATTACAAATATATTAAAATTTAATATTCAATATTCAACAAGAAATTTTCAACATCAAAGTTTTAATTTTTTAATTGAATTTTGTTTATGATTATTTTTCTTCAACTGCTTTTTTAAGGATTTCGTCAAGTACCGGGCTAATTAGATTACTCAGCATTTGCACGATCACATCGTCACTATAATCATATTCTACGTCTTTATCGCGAAGGCAAATTCTGAATCCGGCTTTAATACCCGGCATAGGATGAAATTCTGCGCCTTTTTTAACTTCTTCGTGAAAGCGTTTCATAAAGAAATCTGTTAATGATTTGTACTCATTCGGACTAAGAAAGATTCTTATCCCTTCCGCGCTTGTTCCTTTTGTACGAGCTTCAGTAGCGAGTTTAATCAGGATTTCCTGTACGACTTCGACAGGAATAATTTCCGGCACGGATTTTCTAATCAGTTCTTCGAATTGTTTATCGATAGATTTTCTAAGGTAGATGAGTACATCACGTGCGGCCTGTTCGAGGGATTTTTTCCCATTTTCAGCAAACTGTTCCGCTTTTTGTTCTGCTTCAATAACAATTGACTCTGCTTTTTTCTCTGCAGCGGCAATAATTTCAGCTGATTTTTTTTCTGCATCGCTCAATTTCTGTTTAGCGGTTTCATCTGCTTTAGTAACAGCTTCATCCTGTATTTTTTTTAATAAATTTTCGAGTTGTTCAGCCATTTTAGCTCCTTATTATGGAATATGTGAAAAGATAATAAATTTTATTTCAATAATTATTTGATTATTATACCAAAAAGTTAATAAATAATAAATGATAAATAATAAATAGCACCCTCTTGCCAAAAAAACGTTATTTTGATATTATTTCTTTTATGATACAGCAGAAATTACTGTTAACAAAAATGATTGGTAAAAGGCGACTGACCGCTATTTGCGGAGCATTCGGCACCGGAAAAACCGAGGTGTCAGTTAATATCGCGATTGAGCTTGCAGCAGAACAGAAGAAACGAGTAATTCTTGTTGATCTTGACATTGTGAACCTTTATTTCAGGTCTCGTGACAAACGAAATGAACTTGCTGCCAAAGGAATAAAAATAATTTCCGGTGCAAAAGGATTTGAAAACGCCGATTTACCCGCTTTGGCGCCTGAAATACTTGAAGTCTTTGCACAAAAAGAAACATTGGTGGTTTTTGACCTTGGCGGGAGCGATTATGGTGGAACTGTGCTTTCAAGATTCAATGAACAGCTCAAGGACGAAAAAATAAATTTATGGCTTGTTGTAAATCCTTTTCGTCCATTTAATGAAAAAAACAAAGACACGCTCGCGATGGCAGAACAAATTTCCGTTCGCGCGCGACTGCCTGTAAATGGGATAATTGCTAATCCTCATTTGATGAATCAAACGACTATTGAGGATATCAAACAGGGAGTTGAACAAATAAAGCAATTAGAAAGATATCCTTTAAAATTTTTGACTGTAATGGAAGATTATTACAAGCCGGAAATGGAGGAGGAGTTTGCAATTCCAATAATGGTTTTATCAAAGAATATGATTCAGCCCTGGGAACAAAAATTTACAAATTTATCATAAGCAAAATGCCAAAAATCAAAATAAATAAAAATGTTTGCAAAGGTTGCGGCTTATGCGTACGCATTTGTCCGAAAAATGTTATAATCATAAGCAAAGGTCTTAATGATAAAAGTTATCACCCCGCTGAATATCTCGGCGAAGGGTGCATCGGCTGTAAATCGTGCGCGTTAACCTGTCCGGATAATGCGATTGAAGTTTACAAATAAATCGGGAACACGCAAAATGAGTAAGAAAGTTTTAATGAAAGGGAATGAGGCTGTTGCGGAATCAGCGATTCGCGCCGGATGCAAATTATATTTTGGTTATCCGATAACTCCTCAGAGTGAAATTCCAGAATATATGTCAAGAAAGCTGCCACAAATCCCCGGCGGTGCCTATATTCAAGCGGAAACTGAAGTGTCAGCTATCAATATGGTTTATGGCGCCGCATCGGCTGGCGCGCGGGCAATGACTACGTCTTCCTCACCCGGAATAAGTTTGATGATGGAGGGGATTTCTTACATTGCCTGCGCGGAAGTCCCATGTGTCATTGTAAATGTAATGCGCGGCGGTCCCGGGCTCGGCAACATAAGTCCCGAACAGGCAGATTATTTTCAGGTAGTGAAAGGCGGAGGTCACGGGAATTATCGGCTCGTGGTTTTAGCTCCCTCGTCAGTTCAGGAAATGGCGGATTTAACTTATGACGCTTTTGATATTGCCGATAGATACAGGGTGCCTGTGATGCTTGTCGCGGAAGGCAATCTTGGTCAAATGATGGAGCCGGTGGAATTTAAAGAGCTTAAAACCGAATTTATTGATAAATCCGACTGGGCACTTACAGGAACACAAAATCATGAACCAAAGATCATCACATCGATTCTTCTTGATCCTGAAACGATGGAAAAACATATTCATAAACTTTATGAAAAATATGCTTTAATAGAAAAAAATGAAGTGAGATTTGAAGAGTATTTAACCGATGGCGCGGAAATAATAATTATAGCTTACGGCTTAATTTCACGAGTTGCGCGAAACGTTGTGGATAAATTGCGTGAGGAAGGAATTAAAGCGGGTATTCTCAGGCCTGTTTCTCTTTGGCCTTTCCCTAATGAAGCAATAAAATCAAAAATCAAACAGGCAAAATTCTTTTTCGTCTGTGAAATGTCTATGGGGCAAATGGTTGAAGATGTGCGTCTGGCGGTTAACGGAGCCAAACCGGTACATTTTTTTGGCAGGTGCGGTGGAGTAGTACCCACGCCAATAGAAATGTATGACAATGTAAAAAGATATTTATAAATTATAATATACAAGCACTCTGAAATTTAATTTGCTCATATAGCAAATTTCCTCCGAGTGCCTGCAATTTAGATAATACCCGGCACGACTATGGAAAAAATATTTAAAAAACCAAAAGGACTGAACGATAAAACTATGCATTACTGCCCTGGATGCGGACATGGTATTGTTCATAAAATGATTGCTCAGTCCCTTGAAGAGTTAAATTTGCTTGAAAGGACTATTTTTATTTCTCCTGTTGGCTGCGCGGTGTTTGCATATTGGTATTTTAACACCGATCATATTCAAGCGGCGCACGGACGTGCACCTTCGGCTGCAACCGGGCTCAAGCGAGCCAATCCGGAATTAATTATTGTATCTTATCAGGGTGATGGAGATCTTGCTTCAGCGGGGACAGCAGAAATTGTTCACGCAGCGGCACGTGGTGAAAATATTTCCGTGATTTTTATTAACAACGCTGTTTATGGAATGACAGGCGGTCAAATGGCGCCCACAACACTAGTCGGACAAAAAACATCCACTTCCCCTTTCGGCAGAGACCCTCATTTTGCCGGTCATCCTCTTAAGGTCTGTGAAATGCTTGCCACAACAAAAGCGCCAAGATATATTGAAAGAACATCTCTCGATTCAATAGCGAATCTTAACAGAACTAAGAAAGCCGTTAAGAAAAGTTTTGATTTACAGGCAAAAGGTGAAGGATTTAGTCTCGTCGAAGTATTATCTCCCTGCCCTACTAATTGGGGAATGTCTCCACCGGAAGCTATGGATTGGATTGCTGATAAAATGATTAAGGAATACCCTCTTGGTGTTTTTAGAGATGAACGCGCAGATTCGGAGGTGAAAAATGACTTATGAAATTATTTGCGCCGGTTTTGGCGGACAGGGAATTTTATTTCTTGGAAAAGTTATCGCATATGCAGGGCTCGAAGAAAAAAAAGAAGTTTCCTGGATTCCTTCTTACGGGCCGGAAATGCGCGGCGGTACTTGCAATTGTTCAGTTGTTGTCTCAAGCGACAAAAGGGTTGGAATGCCTGTTGTTACAACGCCGAATGTAGTTATTGCGATGAACCGTCTTTCGATGGAAAGATTTGAACCGACAATAGTTCCCGGTGGATTTCTTATTTATAACACAACTTTAATTGAAGTTGAGCCGCAGCGGGATGATATTAAAATCGCGCATATTGCCGCATCGCAAATTGCGAATGAGCTT
>QMOL01000067.1 GCA_003648225.1 Chlamydiota bacterium | reverse complement strand
CTTACTAACAAAAGAGGCTTATCTATTATCAGTTGGAATGATGAAAAGCACGCAATCTACGATGAACAAGAGGATTGCGCTATTTAGACTTCTAACCCATTGGGTTAGGGATATTGAAATTTTAGTCCGCCGAAAGAGGATTAATACTAAAAATGAATAAAATCCTACCGCGTTATTTAGGTTTATTGGTTTATCTGTAATCACTTTTCAATCTACCGCAGGTGTATTTTACCCAAGTCATGTGCATTTCCGAATTTAAAATTCCAAAATGGAAAATTGTAGCATTGGGAATAGAGAGACAAGTGTCCCCAACGATATAATTTTTATCAAAAAATCCCATAGGAATATATTTTCTGTTTTCCGAAGAAACTCTTGGAATCAAAATAAAATCTGAATTCGGCTGGCGAATTTCACCAAATAAAGTTGGAAAAGCCGCCAGTTTTCTTGTCGCTTCTCTGCTGCTGCTCGCTCTTGCATTTCTGACATTTTCGACTCTTTTTTTTATTTCCGGCAAGCGATTTAATTCATCGGGCGCAATATCGACGAGCCATAGGCACCATCTTTTTTGTCAAACACCATTGGATAATTAAAAAGAAGAACAGCGTTCCGGGCTCGGGGACTTGTGAAATATTCAAATCAATAATATCTAAGTAATCAGTGATTTTCACTTCAAGTGTTGTGCTGTCAAAATCTTTAGCTGAGCCATCTATTTCATACACTTTTCCTGACATTAAAGTGTCGTTTTCAATGGTTATATTCCCGCTTAACTGGTCATTATAAGCGAAAATATAAAAGTGATTCGTATCGGTTGGGTCGGTATAATATTCAATATAAGTTTTTGTAGGTGCATTGATTGTAAAAGGCAGTTTCGGCGTTATGCTATCAATATTAACCACATTCGAAAAATTCAGCGGCGTAGTTCGTGTGTTTCCCCATTCATTTTTATTTCCGTTAGTTCCGACGAGTGAAACAGTTTTATTTTTCATAAGATTATATTCGCTGTCGGAAATGCATTCCGCGCCCGCGAGAACAATATTATCAATATTTTCCAAATCATTTGAGGTCATTGAATTTAATGGTAAAATACGAAAATCAATGTGATTTTCAGCTAAAACAGCAAATGCGTCAATGTACGATTCGAAAGAAGATTCGCTTTCATAACTGTAATCTTTGCTTCTCATGGGATAAATAAGAACCGTGCTTTGTTTTGGAACGCGCCTGTTCAAAATCTTGCTTCTGATTTGATCCATAAAATTAAAACTGTTAGTCGGGTAGTGAGGAACAGCTTCCGCGCTCGGATAATAATTTCCTGAATGGCAAAGGGTCACGGAAAATTCGCGGCGGGCTTTTGTTGCGGTATTTGGCCATCCCAAAAACCAGAAAGGAAATTTTTGGTTTGCGTCACGGGTAAATTTAGACATTCTAAAAGCAGCTTTGAAATCCCCTTCCGGCTCGATTTCCGGTGAGCAGGCGATTCCGCCGCTGATAGTAAAGGCGACATCATTAGCCAAAAAAGTACCATTTGCGAGATCACAGGATGAGCTTTCAAAAAACGGAACCATTCCAAGTGAGCGGGCAGTATCAGCCAAATTGCCAAGATAATCGCGAATAACTTCGTGGCGGAAGAAAATCCATTTTCGCCATGTTTCTGAATTCCAATCGACATTTTCTGGCGATTGTAATCCGAATTTATTGCTGAATGCGGCATCGAAAAGCAAATCTGTAGAAGCCCATTTCACGCCGTCAAAATCAACTCCCGGTAAAAAAGTAGCGTCAATGTAAACTCCGTCCAATCCTGTTGCGGCGAGCGAAGTTAATCTGTTTGTGAACATATTTTTCCATGGCGAAAGAGGAGACGCCCAGGCATCTTCCGACTTGGGTGGAATCCATTCCTTTTGCGTATCTGTCATCCAGACCATTGAATCGCCCTCAACATCAACTTGCAGCCAGTTTGGATAATTTCGTGCGAGCGTCGTCATAGAAGAATCATCTTTCGCGCCGACAGCGATTACTTCCAATCCGTTCAAATAACAAACGACTTTTAAATTCCGATTATGTGCCTGATTAACGAGAAATTGAATTCTGTTTGTTGTCTGAATAAAACCGGTTTCATCTACAAACGTTTCATAAGTTTGTTCGTCATCGATATAAAAAATAACGGTATTAGCGCCTTTAGTTACAACGGCATCCAATTTATTTTGTATTTGTGTGTCAGATGTTGCCGTAGTTCCGTTTAGGGTTGCAAATCCTGTTTGGAACGGGTATAAAATATCGAAGGGCCAGACTTTCATTTCAAGCGACCATTGCGGATAATTTGTTTCACAAAAGGAAACGGAGGAGAGAAATATCAAAAATATAAGAATTTTTTTCATAATTTTTGATTGTTTTAATAGTTATAATAATAACAAGAAAATTGAATTAATCCTTTCCCTATGAATGTTGGCTTCGATTTAAAATATGTTTTGCGAAAAAATGAGTTATAAAATAAAATTTTAAAGAACAATATGGTTTATTATATCATTTTTTACTATAATTTAACAAACATAGGATAATTTTATAAACTTGACACACAATTTTAATTTCTTCTTGACTTTTGTGCAAGTATATGATAATATAATCATCTATTTCGGCATTTTACGATTTATTTATGACAATTTAAATAATTTAAATTAATGAAAGTATAAGTATTTAATTAACCAAACACACAGGAGAAAAATGATGAAAAAAACATTAGTATTAGCCACCATACTGGCGGTAGTTGCAGTTAGCACACAAGCTGCGGTTGATATCTGGCAGGGAGGAGATGGTGATTATGCCAATGGCGCCAATTGGTCAACCGGCTTAATCCCGCAAAGCGACGATTCTCATGGACTGATCAATGATAATACTGTGGTGCAACCTACAATCAGCACTGCCATTGGGCAAGCTCCTACAACGTTAGGTATCGGTTGGGATAACCCATACGGAGAACTGAATGTAGCTCCCGGCGGTTCGATTGTTGCGAATGATGTGTGGTTGGGTTTCGATGATAATGTGCCTTCCAGAGGCGTGCTCAATGTAAACGGTAACATGATCATTGGCGGAATGCTAACCGTGGGCGGAAATAACGGCAGTACTGGAACGGTTCACTTGATTGGAGGATTTCTCCATCTCGCTAATGTCCCTACCGTAAATGTAGGACCAATAGATGATGGAGTCTTTCAATTTGAAAACAACGGATTTTTATTAATCAATGGCAATTGGGTGGGAGCTGGCTTCCCAGCTTATATGAGTGCACCTGCAGGAAAAACCATTGCGGAAGTATATAACTCAACTGACGGCAGGACAGAATGGACAGTAGTTCCTGAACCTGCAACTCTCGGATTAATTGTAATTCTTGGATTAGCATTTTTGCGAAGAAAATAAAAGGACATTAGCGTTAATTATTTACTAATTACGAAAAAACCGTTTCGGCTTCGGGACGGTTTTCTCAATTAATTTTTTATCTTTTCAAAGTATGTATATGGCATACTAAAATTTAAACACTTAATCCGGCAACAAAGAATAATTATGAAAAAGAACTTTAATTTTATATTAATTATTATACTTACTCTATCTCTTTATACAGCTTCTACACTCATCGCAGATGACGGCAGTTGGATTGAGACTAATATTTTCCCCACTCTTTTTGATTGGGGCGATTCCGCTAACTGGGCTGACGGGATAGTCGCCGATGGTGCAGGCGCGACTGCTTATTTCACTAACGGAATTATCGAGCCACACGATGGTAATCCTAAGGGAATACTTATGGGGTCAAATCCGACTATCGAAAATTTATATGCTACTTTAGATAACGCTCAGCCTCCGGCTTCTTCTATTATTGTTGCTCAAGGCACACTAACTCTTGCCGGTTCTCCTGTGGTAAACGTCGAAGCTGCTCCAAACTTCTACGGTTTTTATATTGGCGCTGCGAGTGCGGGTTACGGCGGTGTTCTAGCCGGAACAGACGGTTTCACTAAAACAGGCAATGGAAAGCTTTATCTTCAAGGCGATAACACTATTAGCGGAACACTCAATCACAACGCTGGAAACATCTGGCTTGATTGGGCTACTGCGGCTCAAGATCTTGATGTTATTGTTAATTCTAATGCGATTCTCACTGCCGCCTATGGAACTAATAATGTAAAATCCATAACGGTTAATAGTGGCGGAAAACTTGAAACATATAATATCCCGTCTTATATCTTTTCACCTTCCATAACTATTAAATCAAATGGATATTTAAATATCGCTAATACACCCGGGATTGATATACACGGCAATGACATAACTGTTGAAAAAGGTGGATCTGTTTATTGTGAAGTCCCTCAATCTTTTACCGTGAACAATAATTTTACCCTCGAAGGAACCGGACATCACGGCGGTGCAATCGAGATATGGAATACTGTTGCTTATGGAACTTATAACGGTATAAATACTCTTTCAGGCGATACACGCGTTTTTCAGCACGGTGCGGATGGTGAAATGACTTTCAACGGACCATTTACGGGAACAAACAGCGCATCTCTGGAAATGATAGGTCAGGCAGCATCACCTACTCATACAAAAACTTTTTATTTAAACGCACAGAATACTCATAACGGCCCGACAACTCTTTCCACATTCGCGTGCAGGACATATTATGAGATTGGCACTAATGATTGTTTTCCAAATGATCAGCCACTTAAATTTCTTATTTATCATTGGTCACAAGATGTTGGTCTGTCTGTTAACATGCAAAAACATACTCAATCCGTACCCTATTTGAATATAATCTGCGGCGAAAACGCGGACTCAATTGAACTGTCAGGCGAACTTGGATCTAAACTTTCTGTTGTGGGAAATGTAAACCAATCGGGCGGAATAGCAAGAGTTAACACCTGTGAACTAGAAATAAGCGGCGCACTCACTGTTAGCGGCACAATGCTCGGCATGAGCAATGTAACTCTCCTTACAGGCGCTTCCGTTGGCGGAACAGGAACTATTGACGAATTAACTATTCCTTCAGGCGTAGCTGTTGCTCCCGGAAACAGTATCGGAACTTTGAATGTCGTCAGTAATCTCAATATGGAAGCCGGAAGTAAAATCGACTGGGAAGTTGGTAATCCTGGTTCCGCAGATCTAATTAATATCAATGGCACTTTTACTATTCCGTCAGGAGGAATGACTGTTAATGCTACAGACATAGATTTTCCTGACGGAACATATACGATTGTTAAGACAACCGATGGAATTATTGGCGATGCATCTAACATTACAATGAGTTATAGCACAGGACTCGCGGGGGACATTCATCCTACTGTTAATGGTAATAATCTGGAAGTTACTGTTACTCCTGAACCTGCAACTCTCGGTTTGATTGCCATTTTTAGTTTAGCATTTTTGCGCAGGAAATAGTTGATGGTTGGCAATTGGCAGAAAAAAGTGTACCACGAATTACGCGACATGAATATTTCAAAAAAGCGGGCGATTTTTCAGTCGTCCATTTTTTTCATTTTTATGTTATAATGTAATTATGATTAAAATAACATTATATATCATTTCTATATTGGCTGCGTTTAATTTATATGCGGCTGTAATCATAAACGAATTGAATTATAACCCTATCGAAGAAGGCGATACTACGGAATTTATTGAATTGTGGAATACAGGCAATGAAACCATCGATATCTCCGGATGGTATTTCAATGCGGGCATTGATTATATTTTTGAAACCGGGGTAACAATTGCCCCCGGCGGCTTTCTAGTTATTGCACGCTATACAAATGAATTTAATAGTGCGTATCCTAATGTTAATAATGTTTACGGTCCATTTGCAAGTGGTTCAAAGCTAAGCAACAATGGTGAAAAAGTTTCGCTTTGTAATTCTAATGGAAATGTTGTCTGCAGTTTTGTTTATGACGATAAATCACCATGGCCGGTGAAAGCGGACGGTGATGGTTCTTCGCTAGAATTAATTCAACCTTTGCTTTCCGTTTCCAATGCGACAAGTTGGGCAGCAAGTCTTTATTCCGGCGGAACACCCGGTGATACAAATTCAACTTATCTTGGTGGTACGGCTGTAATCACTCGCGGCACCATTCCGGCTTATCCACTCAGCGGTCAAACTATTTCGGTAATTGCGGAAGTCATTGCTCCTACATCTGTAGTTTCATTCACAATGTATTATTCTACGAACCGTAATGAAGAGCTATCTGTAACGATGTATGATGACGGTGCTCATAATGACGGAACAGCCGGGGATTCAATTTTTGGCGGGAATGTTTCGGCGATGCCTGACACGACTTATGTCTGGTATTATTTCAAATTAATTCTTACAGATGAAACAACAACTGATTTCCCTCCCAAAAAAGAAATTGATAATATTGCTCCATCTATGACCGTTAGATTATCCTATGACGGTTTGCATACCGAAGTAGTTCCTAAAAGTATATGGCAGGTTGCAACGCGCACCGGAGTTGCAACTTCAAGTCATTTATATTTATATTTGAATGATATCGGCGAAGTTCTTGTTGATGATATTTCTATAAAGCACGATGGTGTTGAATATATTCAAAACGGTGATTTCACAAGTAATGATTCAGGTTGGAGCAAAACAGGAAACCATAGCGGGTCAGTTTATGACCCTACAAACGGTTACTCTTCGGCAGGATGTGAAAAAATTATCTCTACCGGCGTTGGCGGCAGTTCTATAAACAGTTTGAACCGTTATACGACTCCATCATTACAGCAAAACAGCACAATTTATACGCTTACTTTTGCTTATCGTACAATCCCGAAATATGAACGTGATTGGTATTGCTATTATGTAGGTCCAACCAACTGGCATAATCTTTGTATAAACGAATTTATGTCATGGAATGAAAGTTTTCTTTCTGATAAAGACGGTGATTACTCTGATTGGATTGAAATATATAATTCCGGAAGTGAGCCTTTAAATTTATATGGCTGCGGATTATCGGATGACAAAAACTATCTTAACAAATGGGAATTCCCGCCTTATGTTCTTAATTCCAACAGTTATCTTCTAATTTTTGCTTCAGGTAAAAATCGCACAAACTCAGAATTTCACACAAATTTCAAAATCAAGTCGGAAGGAGAACCGCTGTTTTTATCTTCACAATCCGGAAAGGAAATAAATCAAACGCCTTCTGTTTTTATTCCCGCAAATAAATCTTATGGATGCCTGCCAAACGGTAAGACAAATTTATTTTATTTTGAAACTCCAACACCGAACAACCCAAATAACGGAACCACATACACCTCGGTTGCTGAAACTCCTCAATTTTCCCGCTCGGGCGGTTATTTTATCGGTAGTTTGAGTCTGACTTTATCCGTTAATTCTGCAACTGCGGAAATACGTTATACGATTAACGGAACCACACCAACTAAAAGCTCGCTATTATATACTTCTCCAAAAACAATTTCTTCGACTGTGTTAGTAAGAGCAAGGGTGTTTGATACAAATTCCCTTCCCGGAAATATTGTGAGTCATAAATATTATTTGGGATTACCGTCCGGAGTATTATCTTCTTCAACTTTGCCGATAATAGTTTTGGATTCATTTGGACGCACAATTCCCGACGAACCGAAAATCACTGCGCGAATGGGTGTCATCTGGAATACAAACGGCAGCGTCAATTCCGTTATGAACCAATTTAACGATTATGACGGGAAAATCGGAATAGAAATTCGCGGGCAGTCTTCTTTGACATTTCCTAAAAAACAATACGGAATCGAATTCAGAAATAATGACAATGAACAAATCAAATCCTCTTTACTCGGACTGCCGGCTGAAAGTGATTGGGTATTGAACGGGCCTTACAGCGACAAATCATTAATGCGGAACGCCATCTCTTATTACACAGAAAGACAAATGATTGAATACGCACCCCGCACAAAATTCTGCGAAGTAATTTTGAACGGCGCTTACAATGGTGTGTACCTTTTAATTGAAAAAATCGCGCGCTCAAAAAACAGAATCAACATTGATAAACTGGAACCTTATGAAAATTCCGAGCCTGATATATCCGGCGGCTACATCATAAAAAGAGATAAGACCGACGGTGACCCCGCCGAAGCTTATTTCGAAACTGCTAATGGCGCCAGATTGTCTTACGTTTATCCAAAATATTGGAAAATAACTTCTGAGCAAAAAGCTTGGATTTTAGATTACATAAATCAATTCGAAAACGCGATACTTTCCGCGCCTAATGACGGCGTTGTCGCCGCGGCGGAAAAATACGTTGACGTAAATTCTTTCGTAGATAATTATGTTCACGTGCAATTCACGAGGAACATTGACGGCTTTAGAATTAGCTCCTATATGTATAAAAATAAAAATAAAAAATTGTTTATGAGTCCGCAGTGGGATTATAACTTGTCGTTTGGAAACGCCGATTATCTCGATGGTTGGAAAACAAACGGCTGGTATACTTCTTATGACCCGTTCTGGTGGAGAGAATTTTTGTATGACACTAATTTTGTTCGGCTTTGCGGACTACGTTGGATGCAATTAAGAAAAAATATTTTGACCACAAGCAATATTCTTCAACTCGTTGACAGTAATGTTTTCGCACTCGGCAAAGCTCCCGATAGAAATTTCGCTCGCTGGAATATTCTCGGAACTTATGTTTGGCCCAACTGGTATATTGCTGACACTTATGATGAAGAAATCACTTGGATGAAGAACTGGATAGTCGGAAGGTGCAGTTGGCTGGACTCGCCATACGCGTGGGACATTGCAACAGCTGACTTTGTAGTCAATAAAACTATTGCTAATCCGTGGGAAGAACTTCATTTCCAAAATACAGGATTAGGTTCTCCGGATAATTATTACTGGAATTTCGGCGATGCCGCAGGCTGGCAAAGCAATGTGTCATCTCCAAATCATTTATACAGTTCATCCGGCTTTTATACTGTTACTTTGAAAGTTGACAATAATAGCGCTATGGCCGGATTTATTACCGACACGACCGTTAAGACGAATTATGTTCATATTTTACCTGAGCCGGGATTTCTATGGATTATCGGATTAATAAATTTGTGGATTATTGCGCGACAGAAACTTTTAATCGACAACTTGTCCCGAGAGCGAAGCTGCTCGTGGAAAAATTGTTGATCGATCTTTTCCACAATATCAGTTTGGAGGGACGTTGTCCTCAACGTCCTAACCTGCATATCCCGAATTATTTTGACAAAACAATATGATAAGAAATCTGCCATACAAAATAGACATTGTGCGAAAACAAGGAATTTCCGGTCAAACTCTAAGTAGTTTTTCCCTTGCCATATTGGATATCAATAACTGTTTGAATCCATTTAGGAGTTTTCACTATTGATTTTGTCGGTAAAATAGGTTTTAATGATTTTTCCCATTCCTCAAGTAATTTTCTGTGATGTTGAATTATTTTCGCGTATTTCGGGTCATCATAAATATTTTTCTTTTCCCACGGATCATTTTCCATATCAAACAGCATTTCAACAGGATCATCTTTATATTTTACATACTTATATTTTTTTGTCCTGATAGTCCTGCCGCAAACATGTGTTTCATAAGCGACAAATTCCCTTTTCGGTTTTTTCCCATACATAAGATAAGGTTTTAAATTCTCACCTTTACAGTCCGGCGGCGAAGCAATTCCGGCAAACGCGCAAATAGTTGGAACAATGTCCAATCCGGATACAAGAATATCACTCTTTTTATTTTCCGGAATTTTGCCGGGACAGGAAATCACCAGAGGTACTTTCGCGGCTTCATCATAAGGAAACCATTTCTGCACATTGCTATGCCGTCCCGCTCCTTCACCGTGGTCAGATGTAAAAATAACTACTGTATTGTCTGCCTTCCCTGACGCTTCGAGTGCATCAAGCATTCTCCCGATATCGGCATCAACCATTTCCACCATACGATAATAATTATAGAGATAATATTTCCATTGTTCATCATCGAATCTACTATAACCGCTGTAACAATATTTAGGTTTTCTTGGAAAACTTTTATGATTCGGCGGAAGTTCCGGTAATTTATTTTTTAATTCTTCAAAAGGTAACTTTTCAGGAACCAATTCGTTCGGATGAATCATCCAAAAGCAAATATCGTGCGGCTGAAGTAATGATGAAACAAGAAAAAACGGTTTTGCTTTGTCATAACTTTTTATAAACGCTTCACATTCACGCGATGTTACTGAATCAACCAAGTTACCTTCACCTGCGCCGACCGGAATTACGTTGAATCCTTTCAGATGCGACGGCCAGTTTTCCGGCAAATGCAATTTCCCGCAGTAAACTGTTTCGTATCCGTCTTTACGAAGCCACTCTCCAATATTTGGCAGTGTGTCGGATATAGGTCTGTCATTCGATACGACTCCTGTTTCCGACGGCATCCTGCCGGTTAAAATCGAACTGCGGGCAGGAGAGCAAACCGGGTCTGTGCTGTATGAATTAGTAAAAGATATACTCCGTTTGACAAGCCGGTCAATATTTGGAGTTTTAACGTAAGGGTTTCCGTGAGCGGAAATAGCGTCGATATTTTGCTGATCAGTTATAATCAGTAG
>QMOL01000066.1 GCA_003648225.1 Chlamydiota bacterium | reverse complement strand
TGTTGATTTAGACGGCAATCCGAGAATTGAAGAAGGAACTGTTGATATGGGTTGTTACGAATCGATTCCGGAACCCTGCCTATTTATTATTTATTATTTATCATTTATCATTTATTATTTAAAGAGAAAATAATTAGGGCTTACTCGAAAAGGGTAGAATACGTCTCTTCGATCCGAAGAGACGTATTTACCAAAAATATATTTGCGAAATAATTGAATAAAAGTTTTGATAAATAAGTCATTTGGAGTCCAAAAAACGTACTTCTTAGCAAAAAATAATTTTCTTTTGATAAAAAAAGTCAATAACCAATGAAATAACATGTACTCATGTTCATCAACACTTTGGGGCGGTTAACCCTTTTCGGTCAGACACTAAGTAGTCGTCCCTTAAAAACAACTTAAAAGTAGAATTGATGGGATATTCAAGCTTGAAAAATGTATGAAATATTGCAAGGTTTTAAACATTTGTTGCAAAACACTTGCAAAAAAGGATGAAAAATAACAACAAATTTCTGTAATTTATTGTAATAAAAAGATTTCACTAAAAGATTCAAAAAAGGTGTAAAAGCCAAATTTGGTCGATTACTGCGTTGATTTCAGCTCAGCGTATAAAAATACGCTTTCACTTTATCGCCTTATAATCGCCTAAAATTTGACTTTTTAAGGGACGACTAAGTATGGAGATTGAATTTAATGCCCCCGCCATTTCAAGATAATGAAAATGAAAACAAATAACTCACAGATCACGGACAACGGATCAATTCAATATTTAATATTTAACAAGAAATGCGTAATCAAAAAAATAAATATAAATTTTTTAACTTTAAAATTGATTATTCCTGCTTTAAAAAGTGCGCCCGTGGCGTATTGATTATTTCTCGATTTAATTCGAACCACGGTATCGCCTTAGTGGCGGTTCTCGCAATTCTTGTTGTGCTTGCGATAATGGCAGCGTCGTTTACAACTTTAATGAATATAGAGAATAAGCAAAGCAAATCACATATTAATTCACAGCAGTTAGATTTGTTACTCGATTCCGGACTTGAATATGTTAAAGCAACAATTACGGCTAATGAACGCAATCCCGCCACGCGCATTAATTCCATTTATAATATGACGAAATCTCCCGAATATTCCAAATGGAAAATCATGAAAGACACCACGGGGAAATTGATAGGCAGATACAGAATACGGATTGAAGATGAAGCCGGGAAAGCAAATGTTCAAAAAGCTTTTCTAACTCAAAATTCAAAAGGAACCGGATGGGACACCGGTGAAATAAATTTATCTACCGCGCTTGGCGTTTCGCCAAAAACAGCCCAAAAACTTATTGATTATCGACTCGGGAAAAATAAACTTCCCGGCGGTCGTGGAGATGACGACCAAAATAATTTGATTTTAATGGCAGATGGGATCGACAATAACGCGAACGGAATCATTGATGAGAATGATGAAGGCATAAACGATTCCCGCGAATATTCAGCAGAGCATTTGAGAGGTGATGACAGAAAGTTCAGCAGTATGTCGGAGCTTATGAATGTGTTAATAGGTGATAATAGAAAGTTGCTTAATACTAAATCTCAAATAATGCATGAAATTCCTCAGAGAGCAACTATTTATTCGTGCGATATGCCCGGAACGGCAACACTTCCTAATCAAATCCCTTCTGATATTAACTGTGTAACAGCCCGTGAATGCAGAAAGTTACTTATTAAAGCGAATGCTGATTCTCCTTTTGAACCGAATTCCACAAAACAAATGCAACTCGCCGCGAATATCGCCGATTATAGAGATGAAAATCATGTGCTTTCTACTCTCGGTTCCGCTTATGGCGTTGAGGCAATATGCTTTAATGAGGTAATGGCAAATGATGAGTCAACAACTCTCAGTACTGTTGATGCCAGAATGCCTATAACTTCAGGCAGCGGAGATAAACACTGGATAGAAGATTTCGGTATGATTGACAATAAGCGCTGTGCTTATTCACCGGATTTATTTTTCGGCTGTATCCCGGGTTCTCCGGCTCCATCGGAATTAGCGGGAGCTAAACGTTTTCAGGTACTTGATCCTCGCAAAGCGTGGCATATTGAAAAAGATCTTAGTTCTTCAAATAAAGGGAAATTGAAATCTTTAGGAGGAGATAAATTTAAAATTTATTGGCTTGATGCTATAGGAGAAAAAGGTGATAAAATTGATCCTAGAATATATCTTGATCCCGGTGATTCAGCCTTAAGGAATGTTCCTGAAAGGATACAGCCGCAGAAATTCGGGAAAAGTTATTTATACTGGCCGCCAAAGCATAAAATAACGGAGATGCCGAGCAGGAATCAGTTAAAAAATGTTATGGAAGAAACATTAAGTGTTTTAAGAAAGTTCCATATGGTTAAAGGTAAACGACCAAAATTAGAAAAAAATTACTTCAAAAATTCTCTCGCACAGGTTTATGTCTGGGCAAAAGATGCACGCTCAAAAAACAATAAATCGATCGGATGTTTTAAAATTACTAAAAGTGACGGAGACTCAATTACATTTGAAAACGCGAATTATTTTGCTAAAGATTTAGGCTTAAATAAAACAACTTATAGCTTCGAAACGAAAATGAAAAAATCGTTCGGCGAAGGATGGATAACAAACTATAACTTAAGCGTTACAATAAGTTCATGGTGTAATTCGCATAACGCTATTGCATGGCAGCCGGAATCGAACCAGACCTTTTTGTTTCGCTCGCGTCGACCGCGCGCGGGAAAATATTTTAAAGTGGTTGTCGGTCGACCCGCTTTTCATCCAAATTATGGTGAAGGAAGTTTAGATGGTTATCCGGATTTTCTAGGTGTTTCGGGAGAAATAGGGGGTCCTTTTACCGAAGACAGGCATTTTGAGAAAAAAAGATGGAAGTATAATGACGGGAAACCAATCAAAACCGGCGCAGGCGGATGGATGAAACTCCTTGTTACTTCATCTGATAAAGGTATCAGCCGTAACGATAGCAAAGGGCAAATGCTTGGTTATATAAGATTCATCGCGCCGGAAGTCAGTGAAATGTATAATGCGTCCGCGACACCTGTTTCGCTTGCAAACTGGAGAGTTATTTGCAATACAGGAAGCCTTGCAACTCAAATTGGAAGAATCAGGAAAACGACATATTATGATCAGAAGCTTCGTCAACAAATTACTGATAACAATCCGGTGGTTCAGCCACAGGGCCATTTTTATCTTGTAAATGACACAGAATTATTTGACTCTTATTATGGAAATGCCGACAACAAATGGGGTTCAGCCGCTGACGAACAGGTACCGATATTTCAAATGGATGAAGAGAATTGGGGAATTGCTTTTAAAGTTGAAAACAGTAAAAGAGTATATAACGGTATAACAGTTACTCTTAAAAATTTTGATTTTGATGCCAGAGAAGTCTTTGGCAACGAAACTGTAAAATTCCTCGATCCGGACCATGCTGATGATCCGGAAAGCTGGAACAATGTTTTTACTTACGTAAGTAATATGGGTATTCCAAAACCAGGGAAAAATCAGTTCTTTATGTGGGCGTTTGGTATCACTGAAAAACTTAAAGGCGCGGATCTTATGATTCTCGGTTTACCTGCTTCAGGCGGGATTGTCAGCCTTACACTCAAAAATGAGTATGATCAGGTATGCGCCAGAACAGTTGACTACGGAAAAGTTAAACCGGAAGAATTCGGGGTAACAACAGAGAAAATAGACCCCACAAAAAATACCTGGGTGAAAAGGAAAAACGGATCTATCGGCGGTACTGAAACAGAAGCTGAAAATCAAGCCATGCGCTCTCGCGGAGATAACAAATTCTTTATTAAAAACGGACCGTTCTGCGGAATTGGTGAAGCAAGAAATGTCTCTACAGGAAATGACTTCGAACGGCTTGGTGGCAGCGGTGATATTTCTAAAGGGATTTCCGCGCTTGGTTCTCTCTCGAAATATATGTGTTCATCACATGTTCGTCTTGAATCGTGTCTCGGTGATGTAACCCGGAATGGCTGGGAACAAGCTTATGATGAAGTCTCTGCTTCATCATTAAGAGCTGTGCAAGGTAAAACCGGAGGACGAAAATTGAATAAATGGACAGGTCATACTCTTCGTTTTCTCACCGGTCCGCTCCGCGGTGAGAAATATCCGATCATATCTAATTCAAAAAACACGTTTCAAATTTCAGATAAAACAACGAAAGAAATCCCCCGTTCAGCTCCTAACCGTAAATCTCTGAAGCCAAATAAAGGTGACAAGTTTTCTATCGGACCGGGTTATGCCACTCCAATGTGCTATACAAGAAAGAGCGGTGAACCTGCGATTTGGACATGGAAAAACGCTATACTTTACCCGGGAACTTATGATTTATATATTTATGGGCTTAATGATGCAATTGATACTACAGAATTTCTCGAAGAAAATAACAACGCGTCAATTGATGTTGAAGTTTGGAACTACAAAACTAAAGAATTTAATATGTTGAAAAAACGGGGGAAGTACGGCAAAAATGATTCTTTTAACGCGGGAAAAATTAAACCAGATAATATCTCAGGAAACGGAACTGTTAAAATCCGGCTTACAGCTCATGACGTTATTGAAAGAAATACAGAAGATATGACCGGTAAAGCAATGGTTGGCACAGGTGGCAAACAAACAGGAATTGCATGGTTCAATTACGCGGTAGTAACTCCCGTTCCCGTGCCCGGCAGAGTTAATATAAATACCGCTTCTCAACGTTTGCTTGCGAGTTTACCGGGCATAGATTCAAAGTTGGCAAAAAATATATATGACGGGCTTGATAAAAGAGACAATAAAACATTAAAACCTTATAATAATCTTGGGGATATTTTAAAAGTTAAAAATATGACTCTCGATATCTTCGAAAGATGTGTTAATATTATGTCTCTTGATTCTACTTTCTTTACAGTTCAAATTGAAGCTCAATTACTTAAAGACCATCCTCCATCAACAGATAATAAATCAAATAATCAGGGAAATGGATATTATCAGCAGAAATTAAAACCGGACGCTATATTGGCATCACGAACAAAACGATTTGTGATTGACGATGTGAAAACAGATGATGATCACCTTAAATTTATGGAGTTGGAAAATACTTTTGTCAGATAATATGATATAATGTTCACAATACGACTAAATAATCGTTACGCCTTGCAAAATGAAAAAGCGACCGAACATTATTCTTTGTACCTGTGACCAACTCCGCGCGTTCGAAGTTGGATGCTACGGTAATCCGGTAATCCAAACTCCCAATTTAGACCGCCTTGCATCAAACGGAACCCGCTTTGAAACCGCGGTTACCAATTATCCTGTATGCATGGCTGCGCGGTCAGTTCTTATTTCCGGTCAATATAACCGAACCTGCACGGGCGGAATAAGCAATGTTGCTTTTCAGAGCCAGGCGGGAAGTTTTAATATGCCGGAGTATCCTTTTTTTGGACGGCCGCATTTAAAATCACCCACTCTTGCCGAAATTTTACGTTCACACAATTACCACACTTCCGTAATAGGAAAATGGCATATTCATTCATGGCCTGATGATATTGGTTTTGATGAATATTTAATCCCACGCGTTCATCACTGCCATTCAGGTCAGTCTTTCACGGAAAATGGCGGTCCGGAATTTGTTCCGCCGGGTTACAGCGTTGATTACGAATCAGAACGTGTAGAAAGTTTTTTAGAAAATCAACGCGATAAAAATAATCCTTTCTTTCTATATTATAATATCTCCGTTCCTCATTGTCCGCTCGCCGACGCACCGGAAAAATTTCGAACTATGTATAAACCGGAAGAAATCCCTTTGCGCGCGAATGTAGATATAGATAAGCCACTCAAAGACGAGGAATATTGGTTTAAAATTTACCGTTATGATTTTCGATATTATGATTTGCATCTGCCATACACAGAAAAATTGCCGGAGGATTATTCTCTGCGACACCTTATCGCGGAATATTACGGTATGACAACCTGGATGGATTCCGCTGTCGGGAAAATGCTTAACGCACTTGAAAAATCCGGCTTGGCGGATGATACAATTGTTGTGTTTACAAGCGATCATGGTGATAATCTCGGCAGTAACGGGCTTGTTCAAAAAGGAGGTCCTAACGAAGAATCTGTAAGAATTCCTTTAATTATCAACCAACCGGAAAGCGGCATAAAAAAAGCAGTTGATAAAACTCATGTCGCTTCTCTTGTTGATTTAGCGCCAACTCTTCTTTCACTAATTGATGTGGAAATTCCGTCTCATTTTCATGGACGTGATATGTCAGCAATTTGTGTAGGAAAACAATCCGATATTGATAACCATGCATTTATTGAAACAGGTAATGGAGTTGCGATACGAACACCTGAATATCTTTATCATCTTCCGTTTAGCGGTCAAAATCATGACCTTGCTGAAAATCCGGATCAATTTTATGATTTAATTGAGGATCCGTATCAATTACATAATTTGGCGGGAGAAAATGTTACCGGTGAAATCGCAAAAGAATTAGACACAAAACTTCGGGAATGGAATAATAAAATCCCGTGGATGAAAAATAAACAGTAGAAAAAAATATTGATAATAAAACTATGAAAATTGAAATTATTGACTTTAATACCGTAAACGCAGCGGATGTTTTAGCATCACTTAACAGCTTATCGAGTTTAATCCCTGAAAAAGCATCTTATCGGATTATAAATTTTAGAAACGACCATGACTTTAATCAATATGATATTTTAATTCTTACCGGATCTGCATTATCAGCTTTTGCGTTTCAGGAAATGAAAAAAAACAATCAAATTTCCGGAACGGATTATCTTCATGTGAATAAAGTTTTCACACAACTTCTTGACTACAAAAAACCAATGCTCGGAATTTGTTTCGGAGCACAAATTCTCGCTTTACTAAAAGACGGAGAAATCGGTCATCTGGAAAAATCTGAAATGGGTTTTCTGAAACATAAACTCACTGAACAAGGGAAAAAAGACCCTGTTTTCGGCGACTTGCCGGATGTGTTTTTCGGCGCTCATCTGCATGACGATTATGTTTCTAAACTGCCGCAATCACTGAAAATAAAATCTTCATCTATAATCGCAACACGGAACAATTATATTCACGCTTATAAAATCGTCTGTGAAAATAATGCCGTTTGTTATGGCGTTCAACCCCATCCGGAGATGTCAACACCGGCTAGCGCAACATTTATGATTAAGTTTAATGAGGATAAAATAAGGAAAGAAATTGGTGATGATGCGTATGAAAAAAATGCTGTTCTGCCTGAAAACGCAACATTTGATTTACCGAAAGTAATCCCGAAATTCATCATTGCCCACGGATGAATACAGCGAACCACGAAGTTTATTTAACCACATAAGTTATCCTCCTTCGGCGGACTTTCAGCATAAGGACACATAAGTTTTTATAAATATAATTATTTTGTCCTAAATGATTTTGTCAATAGATTTAAGTTTTAAGTAATTAAGTTTTAAGAAATTGAATTTTAAGATTTATCTTAATTATTTTGTTACAGCCTCTTTTTTTCCCCGTGTTTTTTGTGCTGAAAGTCCGCCGAAGGAGGATTTTTTGTGGTACAATGAATGAAATTAAATCATCTCGTTAATGCAAATAATTGCTGTCAACTTGTAATATTAATTCAAATCTGATATAATCTGGAACAAAGAACAAATGAATATTTTTGAAATTGCCATTGTAACTAAATAATTTAATAAAAAGAGACTCTTAATATGAAAAAATCAAAAATTGATAAAGCTAACAAAACAGTTCACGTTATTTCAGGTACTCACTGGGATAGAGAATGGAGATATACTGCCGATCAGTCACTTCTTCGTCTTGTTGAGCTCGTAGATGAACTCCTCGAAATTCTGGAAAAAAATGACGAATATAAATGCTTCCATCTTGATGGGGGAACGATCGTAATGGAAGACTATCTGATGGTCAAACCGGAAAACAAAGAGAGAATAGCTAAATTAATTAAAGCAGGTAGAATTCAAAGTGTTATGTGGTACACTCTGCCGGAAATGTCATCTGTTTCTCCCGAATCTTTAATTAGAAATCTTCTTATTGGAAAACGTTACGCGGAAGAATTCGGTGGAGCGATGAAAACAGGATATACAGCAACTTCTTACGGTCAAATCTCACAATTGCCTCAAATATATTCCGGTTTTGGAATGGATACGGCAATGTCGTATCGCGGAACAAACAAACATCAGGTTCCGCCGATTTGTTTATGGGAAAGCCCGGACGGGACAAAAATTCATCATATCCGCTGTTTTGATGAAGTTACCCGTACAAACTGGTTTTTCTTTACTCATTACGAACTCGTTCTCGGAAAAAGTCCGCGCGATTTGAGCGCGGAATGGAGAGAAGATGAATGGCCGGTACACATGGCAGACGAGAAATTATATGAGACAGCGATCCAGATGAAGAACGAAAAATTTGGATTTAATACCGATAAAGAAAAATTACTTTCCGCGCTTAAACATCTTGTAAATCAGGCTGAGCCGCAAGCGATTGGCAAAAATCTTCTTGCGCTTGACATGGAAGATAACGCTGTACCTTATGTAAATTTACCGAAGATGATTGACGCGATTAACGCGGTACAGAAAAAGTATTTAATTAAGCAGTCATCACTTGATGAGTATGTAGATGCAGCGTTAAAGGCGGCAAAGAAAATGCGTTTGAAAAAAATCAAAGGCGAGATGAGATTTACAGCCATCGAAGCCGGATTTAACGGTTTGCTCGGCGCAACACATTCTTCGCGTATTTATCTTAAACTGATGAATGATGAGGCGCAAAGAGAGTTGATCAGCATTGCCGAACCGCTTTGCAGTATAAATTCCATGCTTGGAAGTCCTTATGAAAAAAATCTGCTTGACAGAGCTTGGAAAGAATTATTGAAAAATCACGCCCACGACAGTATTTGCGGCGCGGCAATCAGTGAAGCACATAAAGATAATCCGGCACGATTCCGCGCGACGATAAATATAGCCCGCGAGTGTTGCCGTAAAGCGTGTGAAGAGTTATGGCTTAAAATGGACACCAAAACCAAATTTAAGAAAGGTGATATTACACTCACTTTCTTTAACACTCTTCCTTTTGAGCGTAACGGTGTTCAATCAGCGGTTGTTGATGTTCCGAAAGCGGTTGTTGGAAGCGGATTGATAGAGCCGTGCACGGGTGTTGGAGCGATAGTGGAAGGATTTGATCCTGATAAGGAAGTATCATATCTTTACTATGATATTATTGATGAAAACGGAAAAATAATCCCTTCTAAATTACTTGAGCGTGAGGATATAGTTATTGAAGTTGAAAGAAAATTGGATTCTAACGCTGCGGCATATAAAGTACAAAGAAACCGATTACTTCTTGATGTTAAGATTCCCGCATTTGGTTATAAAACTTACGCTTTACGTCCACGCATAAGAAAATACATTTCAAATCCAAAACCGAAAGGTGATCGTAATCTTATTGCGTCGACCGATGGAGTTCTTGAAAATGAATATCTGAAAGTTCAAATAAATTCAAACGGGACATTTGATATTACCAATAAGGAAAACGGGAAAACAATTGAAAATGCTCATTATTTTTGCGATAATGGAAGTACGGGCGTCGCACATATAAACAAATTCCCTATGAGAGATTATACAGTTACGAGTCTCGGAAATTCCGCCGCATTGACATTAATTGAAAACAATGACTTAAGAGCAGCCTGGAAAATTGACTTGGAAATGATGATTCCCGCTGCCGCTGATCTTGACAGCCGCAACCGGTCAGAAAAATTTGTTCCGCTACCGATAACGACTTATCTGACACTTAGCAAAGGCGCGAAATGTCTTGAAGTCAAGACAAAAATCAATAATATTTCACGTGACCACAGATTACGGGTTATGATTCCTACAGATGTAAAATCAGATTTCTCCTATGCAGATGGTCCGTTTGATATTTTAAAACGCAATGTTCAGTGGGATGACACAGCTGAAAATATGGAAGGGCATCATCCGTTCAAGCCGATGATAAATTTTGTTGACATGAATGATTCGAAATCAGGAATTGCTTTTCTGAGTAAAGGGCTTAATGAATATGAAGTTATTGATGATAAGCGTAGAACTATGGCTATCACTTTATTAAGAACCACTCGGCATTATATGGCGGCAAACAGAAGTTTATTCACTCCTGAAGAATACGAAAAACTGCATGCCGGACAACATTGCCTTGGCGATTGCGAAATTGAATACGCAATCTATCCTCATTCGGGGAATAGTTCTCAAAGTGCTATTTTCAATGTCGCGCAGGATTACAAAATCGAGCAGAGAATTTTACAGGGTGTTCCTAAGAAAGGAAAACTCAAATGTTCTGATTCGTTCATTACATTAACTCCAAATGAAAACATCCATATTTCCGCGCTTTACAAACAGGAAAACAGTAAAAATTACATTTTGAGAATATGGAACAGCGGTAACAAAACCATTAACGTGAAAATTGATTCGATGATAAAATTCAAATCCGTAAAGAAAATTACTATGGATGAAGAAAAAATTGTCGGAAAAATTATAAAGAAAAACGGGAAATGGATCGTTCCGACAGGTAAAGCGGAAATCGTTACTTTACTTTTGGAAGTGTAAAATAACGCGGCAGCAGCCTTACACAAAGCGTGAGGCTGCGTTGCCACACTCCAAAATCATCCGTCCTGAAAGGCCGGAGGAAGAACGCGGAACCCTTTTTTTGATGGAGGGACGTTATGGAGGGACGCTGTCCC
>QMOL01000065.1 GCA_003648225.1 Chlamydiota bacterium | reverse complement strand
TGTAGAAAGTAAAGTACCCTGCTTCGACCCGAAGAGGGTATATTAAAAAAACTCATTTTGGGTCTAAATGAGCTGCTTTATCAATAATTGGAGAAGACTCATTGAAACATAAAAGAATTATATGATAAAATTAAATTCGTGGTAATCTGTGAAATTCGTGTCAAAAAAATATTATGAAAATTTTAGTTAGTAATGATGACGGGATAAATGCTCCCGGGATTCAAGCGCTTGTTAGATCACTTGAAAAAAATAACGACGTGTTCGTCGTCGCTCCCGACAGAGAACAGAGCGCCGTTGGTCACGCTATCACGATTCACGATCCTCTTAAAGTTTCAAAAAAGTATGTTGATGATAAGTTGTTTGGTTATGCTGTAAGCGGAACGCCGGCTGACTGTGTAAAACTCGCCTTATGCTCTCTTATGGGTGACAACCCGCCGGATTTAATCGTTTCCGGAGTTAATCAGGGAGCAAATCTCGGCACCGATATCATTTATTCAGGAACAGTTTCCGCCGCGACAGAAGGAACGCTTCTCGGCATTCCGTCGATAGCGATTTCTGTAAATTCATTTTCGCGTGACGCGAAATTTTCTGTTGCGGCAGAGATTGTGCTTGAAGTTATTGAAAAGATAAGTGATTTTAATCTTCCGAAAGGAACGCTGTTGAATGTTAATGTTCCGAACATTGAGCGAAACGAAATAAAAGGTTGGAAATTAACTTATCAGGGCAAAACTAAATACGTCGAAAGATATGTTGAAAGAATTGACCCGCGCGGTAATTCTTATTATTGGATTGACGGCGATTTGGTTGAGCGGGAAGACGAAACTGACGCTGATTTTCGCGCGGTAAAAGAGGGATACATTTCAATTACGCCCATCCACTTTGACGTTACAAATCATGATTATCTTGACTCTATCCGTGAAAAGATGGAAAAGATGTTGAATGGGTAGGAAAGATTTTCATAGACTAACACGGACTAATACAGTCAGACATTTCACCCTTCGCCCCGTGGAAAGCGGAGCTATTCCACTGGGGGATTCTATTACTCCATCACTCCGAATTAAATATTCAATAATCAACGGTAAAATAAGCCTAATGAAATAACGGCTATGCCGGTCATCAAAAAAATAAATACAAGGTTCTTAACTTTATCATTGAATATTTCTTGTTGAATATTTAGTGTTTAATTTTCCCCATTATGCAAATAATGCAACATTGTTTTGCTTTTGTAACATAATATGTTATAATAATATTAATATGAAAACATTTATTTATATTTTTGTTGCTTTAACTCTAACAGTGGTTTTTACACCCGCGGCTCATGCGGATAGTGTGCTCGTCTTTAACGAGATAATGTACTATCCCGTAAGTGTCAGTAATGAAACCGTTTCGGAATGGATTGAACTGCACAATCAAATGGCGGTTGATCTCGATGTTTCAGAGTGGAAAATTTCCAACGGAATCGATTTTACTTTCCCGATAGGGTCGGTGATCCCCGGCGGCGGTTATGCTGTAATTGCCGCTTCACCCTCTGTGCTTGAATCTCAAACGGGTCTCACAAATGTTTACGGTCCGTTTTTAGGTAAGCTTTCAAATTCCGGCGAAACGCTCAGATTGCTGAATAACAGCGGACGTTTGATGGATAAAGTTTCTTATGGCGATTCTAATGAATGGCCGGTAGAAGCAGATGGTTCCGGTGCATCGCTTTCAAAAATAAAATCTGACTCTGCGAGTAAGCCGGCGGAAAACTGGTCGGCAAGTTCTCAGATCGGCGGAACACCCGGCGTAGAAAACAGTGGAACACTTGCCGCATTGCCTGCCGGTCTTTTATTCAATGAAATTATGTCAGCGAGTTCAGGCATAAATTTCTGGCTGGAAATTAAGAATGCCGGGACTAATGATATTCAGCTTGCGAATTATCAGATTCGCTGTTCAAGTGCTACTTCAAATTATGTTTTTTCTGCCGAAATAATTCCGGTTGGCGAATTAAAAGTTATTACCAATGATGAATTAGGTTTTATTCCTCTTGATAACGATAAATTATTTTTATATTCGAGTGACGGGACTGTCATTGACGGTAAAAAAGTTACAAATAAATTACGCGGAAAAAGTTCTGATGGCAGATGGTTGTATCCTTCAATAGAAACTCCGAACGCGGAAAATCTTTTTTCTTTTCATGATGAAATTGTAATTAATGAAATAATGTATCATCATCAACCTGAATACGAAGTTCAACCGGAAGAACAAAAAAATATGTTCATCCCTATTACGGGAAACTGGAAATATGATGATTCAGGTGATGACCTCGGTACAGCGTGGCGTGTGCCTAGTTATAATGACAGCGGCTGGTCATCCGGAGCAGCACTTTTATACAATGACCCCGATCCGATGCCTGCGCCGAAAAACACATTGATACAAAAAGACAACACGCGAACGACATTTTATTTCCGCACCACATTTGATTTTAATGGCAGCACAAATGATCTGGAATTATATCTTCATCCTGTAATAGATGACGGCGCTGTTTTTTATTTAAACGGAACAGAAATTTATCGCTTCAATATGCCGGCAGGGGAAATTCACGCGACAACTTATGCTGCAAGCACAATTGTAAACGCGCAATATACAGGTCCTTATTTGATAAGTCCAACCGCACTCGTTCAGGGAGAAAATGTTCTGGCGGTAGAGGTTCACCAATGGGGCGCGTCGAGCAGTGATGTAGTTTTCGGGATGGAGCTTTATTCGATCACGAACACGACAACCGGGAAAGATTTTTCGGAGAATTCCGAGCAATGGATTGAATTTTATAATCGCGGGACTTCAACAGTTGATATTTCAAACTGGAAAATTTCAGATGCGGTAGATTTTCTTTTTCCGTCAAATACTTTAGTCGCGGCGGGAGAATATTTTGTTGTTGCGAATGATGCAGCGGCATTAAGTCAAAAATTCCCTTCCGCGAGGATTTTAGGTAATTTTTCAGGGAAACTATCGCATAAAGATGAAAATATTTTGCTGAAAGATAATAATGGAAATCCGGCGGATGAAGTCCATTATTATGACAGCTTTCCATGGGCGGAATATCCGGACGGTGATGGCGCTTCGCTTGAGTTGCGGGACCCTTATGCCGATAGCTCAAAACCGGAAGTGTGGGCTGCAAGTGATGAATCATCCAAATCATCATGGCAGGAAATTAGTTATAAAATGACAGCGGGACAGGTTGGCGGACCGTCTTATTGGAATGAATTTCTCATGGGCCTTCTTCAGGGCGGTGAAGTTTTAGTTGACGATGTTAGCGTGATAGAAAATCCTGATACCGCGCCGGTGCAGGTAATTCAAAACGGCACTTTTGACACTGGAATAAATCACTGGCGGATAAACGGCACTCACGCTAAGAGTTATGTTACCGATGATCCCGACAGTCCCGGGAATAAAGTTTTGCGGCTTGTTGCCTCTTATGCCAGTGGTCATTCTTATAATCACGCGGAGACAACTTTTGCGGGTAACCGTGCAATTAACGCGAACAACGAATATGAAATAAGCTTGCGTGCGAGATGGGTAATCGGGTCGCCGAGATTCCGTTCATGGATATATTTTAATCGATGCGCGAAAACAACAATTTTAGATGTAGTAGAGAAAAACGGAACTCCCGGAGCGCAAAACTCACGCTACGAAAATAATATTGGCCCTACCTTTTCTGAAATGAAACATTCGCCTGCCGTGCCGAATCCTAATCAGAAAGTGTTAGTTTCTGTTCGCGCGAATGATAACGATGGCATAAAATCGTGCACACTTTTCTGGTCTTATGCCGGTGGAGGCTGGTCGGTTATTCCTATGACATTAAATTCTGCCGACATATATTCAGCTTTAATTCCGGGTACCGCGATGGATAGCATTATTCAATTCTACATACAAGCGGTTGATAATCTAAACTGCACATCTTTTTATCCGGCTGCCGGGGCTGATTCACGCGCTTTTTATCAGGTACAGGATTATCGCGCGACTACTTTGTCGGTTCATAATTTTAGAGTTATAATGCTCCCGGCAGACTGCACGAGAATGTACGATGGCGCAAATGTTTTAAATAATGATTATGAACGCGGAACAATAATTTATGACGAAACGCAGGTCTTTTATAATGTAAAGGTTAGAATAAAAGGCAATATTACAAGATATGGCGGACTGCCGGGACATAAATTTTTGTTTCCGGCGGATAATCTGTTCAGAGGTGTTCATAAAATGGTTATGAGTGATCCGAATGGCCGGCTCATGGGACTGTCACGCGGCATCGGACATAGTCAGGAGGAAATTCTGCTGAAACATATCGCAAATCGTGCCGGCGGGATTTATTCTCAATACGATGATTTGATGCATATAATTATTCGTATGCCGGGCGGAATTCAAACTCATAAATCTTTGTTAATGATGGGACGCTTTACTCCCGATTATTTCGATTCATACTTTCAAAATGGCGGGAAACAGCCTTTATATAAATACGAATATGTTTATGCATTAAACAAACTTGCGAATCCGAGCGATCCGGAAAGCATAAAAATTAAACCGAAAGGGCCTTTTGTTAGCGGCATTGGTGATATTTATAATCTTGGTGACGATAAAGAAACTTATCGCTGGTTTTTTCTGATAAAAAACGGCAGGACGGAAGATGATTATTCTCCACTTATGGAGCTGTGTAAAACTTTTTCAATGCCGGTGGCGGAGATAGAGAAAGCGGCGCCGGAAATTCTCGATGAAGACCAATGGATGAGAAATTTCGCGTTTCTTTCTCTCGGCTGCGTTTTCGATACATACAACTTCGGCTCCTCGCATAATAATATGATTTACAAGCGCCCGACTGACGGGAAACTTCTCGTTTTGCCTATCGATATGGACTGGGCATTTGAACCGTCAAACCGTTGGCGGGGTGTTGACGCTCCGCTTTGGGGCGCGAATGCTGTTTACGGTTACAACAAATATAATCTTGGAAAAGTTATTGAAATTCCAAGAAATTTGCGGCTGCTTTATGGGCATTTTAAAGATATAATTGATAAAGCTTACAATCCGGACTATATGCAAAGATGGGCAACGCATTATTACAGTTTATTGCAAAATCTCAGCCCTTACAGTTTTGACTGTGTGGTAGATTTTATCCGCGAGAGAAGAAATTTTGTGCTAAGCCAATTGCCGGCGGAAATCCCTTTCAGAATTACAACTAATGAAGGGAATGATTTTACAACCGATGAAAGTGAAATCGATTTATCGGGTAATGCATGGATAAATGTTAAAAATATCCGGCAAAAAGATAACCCGATTGAACTAAATGTAAATTGGAGCACAGTATCAAATTGGACCGCAAAAATAAAACTTTCGTCCGGAACAAATTATGTCGTAATTCAGGGATTTGATTTTAGCGGGAATATTGCCGAAACGGATACGATTACAATTATCAGTACAGTTCCGCCCGAGGAAAAAGGATTTGCCATAAACGAATTCCTCGCAATAAATTCTACCGTTATTACAGATGAGTTCGGCGGTTATGATGATTGGATAGAACTTTATAATGCGGGAACAAATTCTCAAACAACAGCAGGATTGTTTTTGACCGACTCATTAAGTCTGCCAACTAAATGGGAACTCCCGATAACAAATATTTTGCCCGGAGGATTTTTGCTTATATGGGCGGATAACGAAACTAATCAGGGACCGTTCCACGCACCATTTAAACTTAACGGGAACGGAGAAGAAATAGGACTTTATGATGATTCCACTTCAGCGATTCATACAATAATTTACGGTCCGCAGTCGGAAGATATTTCGAGCGGACTTTATCCGGACGGGATATTCAATGATGTAGTTTTACTTTCACCGACGCCGTTAACGAATAATGCTCTCCCGGAACCGGTTTCAATTTATTATTTATTATTTATAATTTATCATTTGTCAATTTTCAAGAAATTTATGACTGATTAATCTGTACGCGTATTATTTCATTAGACTGTACTCCAAATTGAATACCGATAACTCCTCAAATTCACCAACCCAAACATTCTAACACTCTGAAATCAAATTGTAATTCACAAAGTGAATTTCAATTTCCTCCGAGCGACAAACGCTAATCATCCCCGTCGCGAAATACGATTGTATTTTTTCATCATTTTTGGGATAATGATATAATATAGTAGAATATAAAATGCCCGACGCAAAACCGTTGGACTTTAATTTAATTAAATAAAAATATGAGCTCATACTCTTTAACTCATTTGAAAGAACTGGAAGCCGAGAGCATTCACATCATTCGTGAAGTTGCCGCGGACTTTGACAATCCGGTAATGCTGTACTCAATCGGCAAAGATTCATCTGTAATGCTTCGCCTTGCCCAGAAGGCATTTGCGCCGGGGAAAATTCCGTTTCCGCTGATGCATGTTGACACGCGATGGAAATTCCGCGAGATGATAGAATACCGCGAAAAGGTAAAAAAAGAACTTGACTTGAATCTAATCGTATGGACAAATCCGGACGGCATTGAACAAAACATAAATCCATTTGAACATGGTTCGGAAACGCATACCCGCGTCATGAAAACCGAGGGATTAAAGCAGGCGCTGAATCATTATGGTTTTGATGCCGCATTCGGCGGAGCGCGCCGTGATGAAGAAAAATCAAGAGCTAAAGAAAGAATTTACAGTTTCCGTGATGAATTCCATCAGTGGGACCCCAAAAATCAACGCCCGGAATTGTGGAACCTCTATAATTGCAAAATTAATAAAGGCGAGTCCATTCGCGTGTTTCCTCTCTCAAACTGGACGGAACTCGATATCTGGCTCTATATCCAAATGGAAGAAATACCTATCGTTCCTCTTTATTACGCGGATGTGCGCCCCGTTGTCGAGCGAAACGGAACTCTGATTATGGTTGATGATGATCGCCTGCCGCTTGAGCCGGGAGAAAAACCAATGATGAAAAAAGTCCGGTTCCGTACTCTGGGCTGTTATCCTTTGACCGGTGCGGTAGAATCCGAGGCAGACACATTACAGAAAATTGTCCAGGAAATGTTACTTGCAACTTCGTCTGAACGACAAGGTCGTGTGATTGATTTTGACGGCGCGGCATCAATGGAAGAAAAGAAGAGGGATGGGTACTTTTAAATTGACCTAATTAACCTAATTTCTAATTTACCTAAATAATGACCAAGAAGAAAAAAATTGGTTATTAGGTTTTTGAGTTTGGTTTTTGATTAGATCAATTAGACCAATTAGAAATTAGGTCAATTTTAATCATTATAAACAATTAGATAAGAATGTACAAACAAGAACTTATAAAAACAGATATTGACGCATACTTGAAACTCCATGAGCAAAAAGATATGCTCCGCTTCCTCACAGCAGGAAGCGTTGATGACGGTAAATCAACTTTAATCGGCAGACTGCTTTATGATTCAAAAATGATTTATGAAGATCAGCTTGCTGCCGTGCTGAAAGATTCGGCTGTTCACGGAACTACCGATGATGATTTCGATCCCGCTTTGCTTACCGACGGATTAAAAGCTGAAAGGGAGCAGGGGATTACCATTGATGTTGCCTACAGATATTTTTCCACCGATAAAAGAAACTTTATTATCGCTGACACGCCGGGGCATGAACAATACACGCGTAATATGGCAACAGGCGCATCGGGATGCAATCTTGCAGTGATTTTGATTGACGCGCGGCATGGAGTCATGCCGCAGACGAAGCGCCATTCATTTATCGCGAGTTTGCTTGGAATTAAACATTTGATTGTTTGTATCAATAAAATGGATCTCGTTGATTATGACGAGGAAGTATTTGAAAGAATTAAAGACGATTATACCGCTTTCGCCGCCAAACTCGAAGTTAATGATATTTATTTTCTTCCAATGTCAGCTCTTAAAGGCGATAACGTGGTTGATAGAAGTGAAAATATGCCTTGGTTTAAAGGCGCGCCAATGCTCGCTTACCTCGAAGATGTGCATATCGCGAGTGACAGAAATCTTATTGATTTACGTTTCCCTGTTCAATATGTTCTACGACCAAATCTGAATTTTAGAGGTTATTGCGGAACAGTAGCTTCAGGAGTTATCCGTAAAGGTGATGAGGTAATGATTCTTCCTTCAAGAAAAACTTCCAAAGTGAAATCTATCGTTACCTTTGAAGGAGAAATTGATGAAGCTTTCCCGCCAATGGCTGTTACTGTTACTCTTGAAGATGAAGTTGATGTGAGCCGCGGAGATATGATCGTTCATAAACATAATCTGCCGAAAATCGAACGCAGATTTGAAGCAATGGTTGTCTGGATGGGTGATGAACCTATGGACATTAATAAACCTTATCTTATCAAGCAGTCAACCAAAATGGTGAGCACGAGAATTGACAATGTGAGATACCGGATTGATGTCAATTCAATGAATAAGGTCGAGTCACAGCCGCTTAACTTAAACGAAATCGGTAGAGTTGTTTTTACGGCAACTACTCCTTTGATGTACGACGCTTACGCCAAAAACCGAAGCACGGGAAATCTTATTATTGTCGATACAATGACTAATAATACCGTTGCCGCGGGAATGATTATCGAACGCGAAGACGCTGATAATTTACCGACAAAAATCGCTGATGAAAAATCTGAAGTTGAGACCGCTTCATCACGCGAAAGTTTTGTGAAAGCGGAAGAAAGAATTGAACGCTACGGTCAGAAACCGGCAACAATCTGGATCACCGGACTTACAGGTTCGGGTAAAATGAAACTTTCTTACGCGCTTGAACGACGACTCTTTGATATGGGTGCAACATGCACTTTGCTTGACGGTCAAACTGTCCGCAAGGGAATAAACCGTGATTTAGGATTTGACTCTGAAAGTCGTGCTGAACATTTACGCCGTGTGGCTGAAATATCTCACATCTTAAATCTTAACGGTCAAATTACAATTGCAGGATTTGTTTCACCGTCAATTGAAATCCGTAAACAGATTTCCGAAATTATCGGCGAAGAAATGTTTATCGAAATTTATGCTGACGCGCCGGTAGAATGGTGTGAAGAAAATGACACAACGGGAATCTACAAGAAAGTTCGCGATGGTGAACTGAAAAATGTTGTTGGAATTGACGTCCCATACGAACCGTCTGAGAATCCCGCATTACATTTAAAAATGGATGAAAGTTCAATTGAAGAATCTATTGAAAAAATAGTGGCACTACTCCGTGAAAGAAAAATCTTCCCGGTGTGAATAAACGAAAACTTCTTTACCACATAAGACACATAAGAACACATAAGTTTTTAAATTTAGCGTAATCTGCGGACTCGTTTTTACCACGAAGTCGCGACAGAGTTTGATTATTTTTTGTCGTTCGGAGGAAATTTGCTCTTTTGAGCAAATTTATTTTCTCGGTTTTTGATTAAAAATATTGTGTTTAATAGCGACTTTAGCGCCTCTTGCGTTATCACGAAGTTAATACAAAAGAATTATTATTTTGATATTTATTATTTTGGCGATAACTCGCCAACGCAGTAAATGCCGCTACCGCGTCTTTATGACTGCACTCCAGAATGAACCACCCCGGCACTTGTGCCACCCCTCCTAAAACAGGAGGGGAATTTAATTTCGAATTTCGAGAATTCTGCTTTACATTTGATGTTCAATATGTTATAATATTGTTAAGCAATTGTATAACAAAATACCAACATAATAAAATGGCTAAATACGGAACTATAAGAGAACTGCAGGCAAAAGCGTCACATCTTATCGCTAAAACCGAGAATGGAGAACCGTTAATAATTACAACTCATGGCAAACCGGTTGCGGTATTAACTTCTGTATCACCTGACGAAGCGGATTCCGTTGCGCGTTTTATGGAAAGAATGATTTCGTATCAGGCATTCAAAAAACTGCAGAAAGAAGCAAAGGAGCGGTTTCCAAAAGGAGTTTCCCAAAAAGAAATAAACAGCATTATAAAAAAAGCGCGTGTTGAAAAATGATTAAAATTGTCATTGGCACAAATGTCCTTGTTTTAGCGGTGTTAAATCCTAATGGTGTTCCGGCAAAGATTATGGAAACGGTTTATTCGGGTGAATTTGAGCCGATAGTCACAGACGGGATTTTAGAAGAATATCATTGTGTACTTAATTACAAGAAGTTTGGTTTTTCACAAAAAGTTGTTATTCAAATGCTTAACTTTTTTAAACAATTCTTATTACCTTTACCACCTGCGAGTTTATCTGTTAAATGTGTCGACCCGGATGACACAAAATTTCTTGCTGCGGCAGTTACCGGAGAAGCGAAATTTTTAATTACCGGCAATCGAAAACATTTTCCCAAAAAAATTACTGATTTAGTAATTATCACTCCACGGGAAATGCTTGATTTGATGGAGAAATAAATTCGCGTTAGCGCCCGGAGAGTTTCGGGGATACAGAAAGCAAATTTCAATTTCCTTTGAGTAAAAAAATATGAGTATTAGCGCATTAGCGGCTGAATTTCTTACCACATAAGTATCTTTATTGTACCACGAAATCTACGAAATAAATAAAATATGAAAACCGGACATTTCTAAAAAACGTAAAAGGTGACATTTCTATAAACTTGACACAAAGGCAATTCTGGAGATTGACATATATTTTTAAATATGATATTATATATAAAAGTTCGATTTTGTTTGTTTGGAACATAAAATTACTTAAGCCCGTGACACAAAAATAATGTGGCTGATAATTTTTAAACAAAAAAGAGACAAAAATGAAAAACTTAATTATTAAACTTACTCTAATCGCAATAATGGTTGTAGCTTGCAATACCGCTATGGCTGTCTTTCCCAACTCTCCAGCTCTCCAGCTCTCCAGCTCTCCAGCTCTCCAGCTCTCCAGCTCTCCAGCTCTCCAGCTCTCCAGCTCTCCAGCTCTCCAGCTCACCAGCTCTCCAGCTCTCCAGCTCTCCAGCTCTCCAGCTCTCCA
>QMOL01000064.1 GCA_003648225.1 Chlamydiota bacterium | reverse complement strand
TTTAACTGCCGTTTCAGTCGTTTGGGATTGATTTGCGGGAATCCCACGACAACGTGTATCGGACTGTCAAGTAATTCCTTCACGCTCGTGTATTTAATCCGTACTTCTTGTGGAAGTTTTTCTACCACTTCCCAATGTTCTGTCAGTAGTTGACCGATATACATTTTATTTTCGGTCTTGATAACGCGCCAACCACGGTGTTGCTTGGCGAATCGTCGGTCATTTTCAAGTTTCATGTCCCAGACTTCTGTTGCATAAACCTGAAAGTCTTTATAGGTATTCAGTCCCACTTGTGAAGGGTAATGGTGGCAGGACCATGCGTCGTCCATATCCACGTTATCAAACTTCTTGATTATCATATCGTCTTTTGTGATATCCCACGCTTCCCACCGATTCTCAGGAATGGTATGAATCCGGAATGCATTCTCGAATGCTATGTACAAAGGATTTGCCTTACCGAATGGCGTTCCAATACGAATTTCAGTTCCTGCGGTGGATAGTAATGAATCCGTAAGCGCGTCATATGCGGCGCCGGGAATGAATGCCGCTTCTTCAAATACCAATTCGTCAACCGAAAAACCACGTACCTTATCGGCGCTTTGACCGATTGGCATGTTAACAATCGTGTATCCGTTTATGAATTCGATTCCTTTTTGTAATACCCGACCTTCCTTTAATTCGGCAAGTAGGATCGGACTTCGGTTTAGGTATTTCTTACACCGACTGTAAAGATTTTCGGACTGTCGTTGTGCGGGTGCTACAAGAATGGCAATCAAGTCGTCTAAGGTATTAGTAGCACCATTGTAATTTTCCCTTCGGGATACGATATCAGAATTATGGACAAATATATCATTTGCTATAAAATTACCGCTTTCTGTTGTTAGATTATAAGTATTAAATCTACCGACATACTCAATTTTTTTGATTCTATCCCAAAAAACATCGCTTTTTGCATAGTTTATTATTTTTTGAGAGTTTAGTTTTTGTCCATATTCCAAAACTTTTTCTCGCTGTGGATTATATTTTTTGGGTTTTCGTTTTAATCCGAGTTCATTCCAACTCTTTTTTAATTTAATTTTTTCTTCAGAAATGAGTTTGATAATATCTAATGGTATGACATCTCTGTTATTATTTGTAACTTTATCTTTTACTTTTTTTACGATTCGAGCTAATTTGTCATATTTTTCTTTTATGCCTATATTAAATGCGAAATTTATAATGTCTTTTTTATTACCAAATGATAATTCGTAAGTTGTGAACCAGATATTATTAGTTTTTATCTTTTTTTCTCTAACTCTTGCGTTTATGTTAAATCTTAATAGAAGATGCCTTACTTGTAAGATCATTTTTTTCGATGAAGAACTATATCCAATTGATAAAGAACCATCCTTTGAGATTGCGACATATCCATCACAAGAAAAAAGTCTATTAAGAAATATTCTTAGATTTCTTTTATCCTGAGTAAATATTACTGATGGTATTTCTTTGTCAATCGATTTTCCTAATTTATAATTAATCTTGTTTAACCAAGCACGGACGGGATTGTGTGTGTAACGTGAATGTCCTCTTCTGCTTACTTCAACGGTCACTACTTCGTTTCGTGGTTCTTTTCTTTCTATTATATGAACATCACCAAATTTTTTTGCACAACGAATGAATTCATTACGTAACTTTTTTGAGGTGTTAGTAAATCTGATCGATCCATTTTTATGCGTGTAACCGTCAGCAAGTAAATATGCTAATATTTTGATCTTATATTTCTTTAAGTTAAAAACCTTTTTTGGATACCACTTAATACACCGTGGAATTGCTATGTGTTCCTTTTCTTTTAATGTTTTTAGTGGTTTCCATTGATCAAAAGTTCTAAATGGATGCTCCTCGGTAGCAATTATTTCAAAACCGTAATTTGTTGTTACTTTGTAACATTCTTTTATTCCATTGGTATGAATTTTTGTTATTTTCTGTGGAATTATCTTTAGATTATCAGATAAACCGAATATTTCTTCGCCTTCGGACAGTTCTTTTATTTTCTTTATTTCGCCATTTTTACATAAGATTTCAGTATCTTCGTGTAAACACTTTCCCGTCTGGCGACCGAACACGGCGGCAATCGCGTCGTGTGTATCTCTAATTACAGGTGCTTGGTACCAATAGTCCCACACACCATAAAAAAATAGATCGAACTTGACCGGATCTTCCACGATATACTGAAATTCTTGTGGTGATAACGTTGCAAGCGGACTGGATTCTTCAAGTGTCATTTAATTTCCTCATTGCCTGCATCATTTCACCAAGAGTCTTAACGTCAGTTTTCTTTCGTAGTATGCCAAGTCTATCAAACCATTTTGCAATCGCTTCCGTGGCGCGTTCGTAGTAATTTGACACGCCGCTTTTTATTGACCACATTGTGCCGATTGCGTTTTCTAATCGCCACGCCCTGTCCCTCCGTATGAAATCGCGTATTGCAGAATCTAACATCACCTGACTTGGAAAATCGTCAAACTTGTATATTGCATTTAGGTTATCCCATAGGATTTGGTACATTTCCGCTTCAATTGGACAAGTCTGATTCTTGCGGTAGTAATCACAACGACCTTCTTGACTGATACTACAAGTATCACATTGCATGAAATCGACTTTCTTTGAAACTATTGCCTTCACGGCATTGGATATTTTTGGATACCCACCGTGTATTCCACAACGACCGTTTACTATTTTACCGCCAATTTCAACTGGGAACCGTTTACATGGTTCGCCATTCCGGGTAGGAAAACCGCATATGTGTTCTTTACCTTTTGGGTGCGCCCATTGTTCTTCAATCGCTTGTATCTTTGCAAGATAGACGGTATCCCAAGCAGGATCTGGGTTTACGACCATTCACATCACCTATATTTCTTCATAAATATCGTCATAAATTTCTTCTTCGATAAGTTTTTTAAAAGTAGGAATTGATTTCTCGCCGTTAAGGATTTTCATTAATTCGTCTTTATCTTCGTCCTTGCAGAATATCAAAAACTTGCCGTCTGTCGTGCAGGCGATTTTATCGTCGGGTCTAAACGGGTATAGTGGACTACGCGCCAAAGACGTTGAAACCCTCAAGTAATGCATGTCCGATCTTTTTGAAGTCCATTGAAGCTTGGATTCGTAAAAATCGGGGCACATTTTTTATCACGCGTGAATGATATTATACAATATTATACATACTTTTCTGTTTTTATTTATATATATTTATTGCATTTTTATGTGATTAATGACGCGGAAAAGACGGATCAATCCCGAAACATTAACCGAACTAATGCTTTACGTGATAGAATCAGAAAGTAAAGAAAGTAATAATTACTTGACCGACCAAGACATTCACGGATCCGAATCTTATCACGGAAGCGAAAATGGACTAAATAAATATCTAACGAAATTTAAGGATCAAATTCAACAAAAAATCGAAGAATCCGTTAATAGAATCGTGTTTAGTAAAGACTTACGAATGAATGAAATTCTAAGCACGGAACCCGATTTATTTGAAAAGTATAAAGACAACCTAAATAGGTCAATCTATTACGAACGGGTTCAGCAACGTAACTTACTTTTGTTAACAAAAAGCAGGAATGTTTCACGGTTATATCCGACACGGAATACCGCAATTATTACCACGTTACAACCGCACCCGATTAATCTGGACATAATTGAAAAGATTTATCGACGTGAACCTATCGTGGCGGCGGCAATCGAAGAACGCGCTGAAGAAGTCATTCAACCGGGATTTGATATTGAATGTGATAACAAGCAGGCAAGAGAAATACTAATTGATTTCCGGGAAAGTTCGTACATTAAATTTGACGAGAAAATGAAGAACGCGTTAATTAATTACTTTTTGTATGGTAATAATTATTTACAACCGGTCGTAATGGACAACGAAGTGGTCAAGTTATTCAACATGGATCCACGTTACATGTTTGTTGAAACTGATTATCGACGTAACGTGTATGGGTATTGGGAATTCTCGGCATACGCACAAGAATTTTTCTTCCCATATGAAATCATACAATGGAAACGGAATGCCACGGTTGAAGATCCTTACGGTTATTCGGTCATACATCCGCTCGTGGAATACGTCAAACGTAAACTTAACGTGTGGGCGGACGCCATAAAGGCGTTACATAGATACGGTTCGCCTAAAAATCTTTGGATATTTGGGAACGAAAAGATACCTCGAATACCAAAAGCTCAAATTACTAACTTCATTAATGATTTGAAAAGTCATCCCTCAAACGACGTTGGCGTGCCATATGGGGTGGATGCTAAAACGTTAGGCGGTGATTATAGGGTCGCATTGAATTTTATTGATTATCTTGAAGAATTGCGAACCGAGATAATGTCTGCATTACGTGTTCCACCGGTGGCATTGGGCATTGGAAAATCCGAAGCGCAGTCAAGTCAGAACCTTGAAGCATTCGACAAGAGAAATCAAACCACGCAATACTTGTTATCCACGAACGTGATCATACCATTATTCCGGTTAATTCTTGACCTGCAGGGCATTGGTATCCGGAAGGCAAAGAAAATCAACATTCGGTGGAACCGGTTTGAAAGGATCGAACGCAGCAAGAAAGAACAAAATATCGTCAAAATGTCAATGTCGGGAATAATCACGCCGAATGAAGCTAGGAAAATGATCGGCATTTCGCAACCAATCAAGGCATTCGACCCGATAGAAAATAAAGAAATACCCCACTACGGCGACATGTTCATTTATCCAATGCAACAAAACGTTACGACCGGTTCGGTCGGTCAAACATTCAATTCTAATAAAGTTAATCCGCAAACTGATAGAACCAAAACAAGAAATAAGGTGAGCAAGCAGTGAGCATGTTAAATCAAGGCGCAAATCAAGGCGATCGGCGTTCACCCGCCGAAAAACAAGATAACCTTGACAAGCGTTTAGGAAAACAAAATGGTACCAAATCACAACACGGTAACCAAAATTATGGTAAACATATCTATTCACAAAAAAGAGGTGCAAACGTAAGGAGAGAACCCGGAACCATTTCTCCTCACAAAAAAAGCATTACAGGTAAGTAACAATGCCTGCCAAATTACAACGTTGCTATCAAAAAGTCAAGTCGCAAATGATCTCGCGTGGCGTACCTTCTGATAGAGCAGAAGACGCAGCACGTGCAATTTGCGTGAAATCGACCGGTCTGACTTGGAAGCGAGAAACATTCGACGAAGCGGATATTCTTTGTGAAAAGGTCGGTGAAATTTCAACCGAAGACAAGCGATATGTCTACTTTGCAGGAACCGCGCTGGTTCCCGGTGTTAGTAGAAACTACGTTCATTATACCAAAGAAGAAATCGAACGGGCATATCACACGCTTGAAGGCGTGAAGTTAAACATGAACCACGATATCATGAGTCCTCCAATCGGAAGGGTCGTTTCAACAGTCTTGGGTGAAAATGGCGAAGTCAACTTTGTAGCAGAAGTCGATACCATGATAAATCCTTCGGTGGCGGCGGCGCTTGAATCCGGGTATATCGATCACGTGAGCATAGAAGCGAATCCGGAATGGGCAGAATGTTCCATTTGCGGTCAAGTATACGGTGAATGCAATCACATACGTGGTCGAAAATATCCGACAAAAGAAGGCGAAGCGACATGCACTATCGTGCCTCATAACTTTGAATTCAAGGGATTGGCGGTTGTATTTGGTGAAGAAGGCGTTCCGGCAGCAAAGATAGCACACGAGGTTAAGGTTCCAATCTTTATAGAAAAAATATCCGAAAAGGTGGTAAAAGAAAAAATGTCCGAACAAGTAACAATGAAAGATATCCAAAAAATGCTTGAAGAAGCCCGAAAAGAATGGGAAGAAAAGCATTCACAAGAACTTGAAGTCATGAAAGAGCAAAAATCCGAACTTGAAAAACAACTTGAAGAAACTCGTAACAAAGCAGCACAAATGGAAAAACGGGAACGACAACGACTTGCAAGAGAAGTTGCATTACTTGAAGCTAATGTCATGCCAAAAACCTACAAGCTGGAAAACGTGGACAAGCGGGAAAAGGAACTAGCGGAATGGTCAATGCAAAAACTTGAAACCAGAAAATCTTTCCTTGCAGAAGCAAAGGAGAATTCAGTTACTAAAAACGAAGAAATTAAAGAAAACGTTCCAATCCAAAAAGGCGGTTTTATTCATAAACCGATTGAAGAAGCGGTGAATCACGAAGACTTACGAAAAACCATTGAATTCTTGGAACATAAAAGAATCATTGAAAAGGCATTAGGTTTCAATAAACCATTACGGGAGGATTTCGTCCAGTATTGTATGGATAATGACATAGTGTTCAAGAAAGACCCAAAATCTCCATGAGAGGTGTTAAATAATGACAAATTTTACGAGTGGCGCGTCTAGACTTGGAAAAATGGTAAGAGCAGGAGTCGCGTTGCCGGCATATCGGGTCATATGCTTGGGTAACGACGGTAAGGCATACCTGAGTTCGTTTGAGTCAGGAAATGTCTTCGGTGTTACGACTAAAGCGTGTGCAGGAGATAATTCTGGTGTTAGTTGGGTCGGTGCGGGTAATCTAGCGGTGTTCACGGCAGCCGGCGTCATAACAAAAGGTGCTAAACTTGTCGTTGAAAATACCGGTAGTGGATTGGTATCCGCATGGACCGTAACCGGTGAAGTATACGAATTTCCTAGTACCGGCGACGAGGCAAGAACTTCGGCAATGTTAAGTCAATTAGTTAAATTACGCAACTACGTGGGTTTTGCATTAGAAGCGGCTTCTTCGAGTGGAGATACGTTTTTGGGTTATTTTAATCCGAAAGGTTTGTAGAGGTGAAAAAATATGGTAGCACCAAATAATGAAGAATGGCAATGGGAAAGTGGTTTCCAACCACAAAAAGAAGGTGTTCTATACGGTGATGCGAAACAAATCACATTCCGTGCAGAAGACGACATACAAAAATACGACGTGGTAGCACTCTACGGAAGTGGCACCACGTGGGATCTATCAAAAGCACAACTGACCAGTGAATTACCTTCGGTTGTATCCGTGGGTAGCGCATTTTCTGACGGTCTAAAGACAATTGGAGTGGCGATTGTTCGCGCTTCAAGCGGTAATGCGGTAACCGTTAAATTAGACGGTGTCGTGTGCTGCAAGACCAATAAGGCGGTCAGTGCAGGTAACACCATGCGTGGGTCGCTTGGAAAAAAGGGCGAAAAGTATGGTTGTGCGTATCCACGAACTGATAACACCGGTGAACCCGTCTTGGGAATTGCGCTTAATTCGACCGACGCACCTTCGACGGCAGGAACAGGCACGACAACTAGTCCATTCAATTACCGTCCTGTATTCGTATTACTGAAACAATCGTTCATACCATTGTAAAGGTGAGAAAAATGGCAACAAGTTTAAAAGAAAAATTTTTGGAATTACAACCAAGTAAAGACAAGCGGGAATACATGCTTGAATATGCACATGAAGAAATCAAGAACCTAATGGAAAATAACATTCGGTGGACAATGGACGAATATATCAGCGTTCCAATTCCTGATCTATTCTACGAAAAACATTACAAGTTCATTTCGGAAGATCTGAAGAAATTTAATAACAAGCGAAGCATTACCTTACAGGAAGCGGCAACAACCGATTACGATAACTACGCATATCTCGTTCCTGAAGTCATAGCGGAACGCATTTACGAAGCGGCATTTCCACACTTGGTTGCAAGGCAACTACTTGACTTAGTAACATTCAAAGGAACCACGTATACCTTGCAAAAAGGAACCAAAGATTCGGTGAAAGCATTCATTATCAATGAAGGCGCCGAAATACCAGAGCAACTTGAGAGATACACGGAAGAAACCGTGAAACCCGAAAAATACGGTGTTCGAGTCGAATTAACTACTGAAATGATCGAAGACGCACGAGTGGCATTATTTCCACGCAACGTGCGGTTAGCTGGAGAAGCAATGGCGAAATTAGAAAATACAAGAATCCAAAACACCATTATTAATAGTGGCACGGATTATTCTGGTAGCGCACCAATCACGTTGGTACAAATTTTGAACATGATGACCGAAATTAACGCAAATGATTGGGACGCAGATACCATAGTAATGCACCCATACCAAATGCGTGAACTAATGAAAACCGACGAGTGGCGATCGGAAGCCGGTAGATTCCAAGCAAATTCACGGTTTGTTGAAGACGCCCTTCGGGGTCAGGTCATGCGATTATGGGGCGTGCTTGACATTCTGGTTAGTTCCGAAATGACGGCAGGAACCATAATCATAATGGATAGAAAGATCGCCGGAATAATTGCACAAAATAGGGCAATCACCGCAAAGCGATACGACGACGTGCAACGGGACGCAACCGGTTATCTTGCCACGCAAAGACTGAAAGCAAAAATAATTTGGTCTGACGCCGTTCAAGTATGTGATGATTTCAATTCGTCATAATGGGTAATCTTTTTATGCCCATGACAAATTTTTCTATTTTCGGTGGTTAGTTTGTCGCACCCGACAAGTGATGAAATCCAAGCGGTTAGATATTATCTTGGCAAGCTTGGAACAGGTAACACCGAACGATTAACCGACGCAATGATAACGGAATTCTGGCGTGGAACACAAGTTGAAGTGGAAGCGGACGCGGGAATCACTTATGACAGTGGTAATTGGTTACACAGGTCGTGTGTCATACTTGGCACGTGTGTTGCCGTGCTTGGAATGTTCGTAGGCGATACGTTTCTTGGCAAGAATGTAATGTTAGGTGATTTTCGCGTGGAAGAACAGGGACTGAATTGGAATGTCGGTATATTCCAAGCGGGATTGGATTACTACCGCACGAGATACGAATATAAAATGGAACTTTTATGCACGAAAAAATATTCATTTGGCGACACGACCAGCGATTATTCGGACGACGTTTATACCGCATTACAAAACATAGGTGAAGACGTGGGAATGACATGACCGTGGCAACGGACGTTCAGGCACGATTCAATGAATTCATTAACGATTATGGTCAAGATTTAACATTACGACACTTCACCGGGATTGCTGTTGCGGATAATGAAACGTATAATGACATTTATGACGAGGTTGACATATCAAAGGTAAGCGGTCAGTCAACTGAATTATCATATAAGGATTATACCGTACGTGGACACGTCCAACCAATTGATTTACCACAACGTGAACAAAGGTTAAAACATTCCACGATTGGATACTACGAACAGGGTCGAATGCGTTGTTTCATAAAGGCAATAGACGAGAATGGCACGGCGATAATTTCACGATTGAATTCCGCGAATGACTTCAACTTGGATTTAAATGATCAAATACTATACGACGGGACAACGTTTATCGTGAATAATATAAAACCGTGGAAAATTGGTAATGATATAATATATTACGAATTACACCTGAAGATAGATATTGACGATATTGAATGAAGAGGTGAAATAAATGGTAATTAAAGAAATCCTAGAAGAAAAATACGACGACCTGCAAAAGAAACATTTCAAGCGACACCCAAATGAAGAAGGTCCCTCAATCAACACGCAATATTTTAGCGGTCGGAATGTTTCTACAAAACGCGCTCCTAATACCGTGAATAGAAAGAAAACATTGGTGAAGTAGAAAATGGCAAAACAAAAAAAGTCAGTTTATTATTACGACGGTTGCGCACCACGTGAAATGGAACCCGAAATTGAACGGTTAACCAATGAAATGCGGGAGGCACAAAAAAACAAGTGGATACAACGTGCCATAAAAAAACCGGGTGCATTGCGTAGGTCATTAGGTGTTAAAAAAGGTCAGAAGATACCTGCAAAAAAACTAAAGATTAAAAAAAGTGATTCTACCTTAATGAAACGAAGGAAAAACCTAGCAAAAACACTTAAGAAATTACGGAAGCGGAAGTGATTCCATGACTAATTATTATAATATTAACGTAACATTACACCTGACAAAAAATTCCGATACCGGTAGTGGTTTTTGCACCACGGGTTTTACGTTTGGTAGGAACCTCGTAAAGGATTCAACCGGTGAAATATTCAGCAATCTACCTACAATGGGTCATTTAGTTACCGTGTGTGGTTACCCTTACGGCGGAATACAATCCGGCGCGTATTGGTTTTCAATTGAAAATGAAGACAACGTCGTGTTATATCAACCGCTTGCGACCGCAAGTGGTAGCACGTTCGCCGTGTTCCCAAACATATACTATCCTGCTAATAGTAAATTCGTGGCGCACTGTGATGATTCTGGCGCGGGAATGTATAAATTCAACATATTGGTGAGAAAATAATGACCGAAGAAGAAATAGAAGCACTGAAAAGACAGCTTGAAGAGGTTCGTGCCGAAAAGGAACGGATAAAAAAAGAACTTGAACAGAACAAGATCGTTGACCAAGAACAAGACGAAGAACTACAAGCAATAAAACAGCAACTTGAAGCAAAAATGAAGGAAAATAAAGCGGAAAATAAGAAACCAGAAGACACGGTCAAAAAGGTAGCCAAAAAGAAAAAGACAAAAAAGAAAGACAACGGAAAAAAGGAATTAGATCTTGAAGAAATCCGACGGCTAGACAGGGAACGCAATCTTCGGGAACAGATTGAAGGTCGCGCGAAAATGATGCGTGATCCCAGAATCTACCGGACACGACCATTATAATCAATCTTTTTTTTATTATACTATTATATTATAATTAAAAGTCAATTATTGTTTTTTTACCTTCTATCACGCTATCGTAATTGATATTTAACGGTTCAAATAGCGGCGCAAAAATCGATTTTAATTGCTGATTGTATTTTTTCACGTCAATATCTTCCGGTCGTGCCAATTCCACGGGTTGCACCGAACCGTCCTTACATTTCACGTAACTGATAAGATCGCCGGAATGAATTTCTTCTCCCATTTCTTTTAACAATAAAGCAGCACGCACGTGTT
>QMOL01000063.1 GCA_003648225.1 Chlamydiota bacterium | reverse complement strand
GTGGCTTTACTCCCTCATTTAAGTGTTTTGATGGTTTCATTATCCGATAAATGGTTTATGACGGTATTTCCGGAAAGTTTTACCCTGAAATATTTTAAACTTGCCGTTACGCATAAAATGGCGGCATCAAGTATTAGAAATTCTCTCCTCCTTAGTTCTTTTGCTACAATTGTGGATATAATAATCGGCATTATCCTCGGCTATCTGCTCGTTCGGAAAAAAAGTAGACTTACCGGATGGATCGATACTCTTGTTATGCTCCCGCTCGCCGTGCCGGGAATTGTTTTGGGATTCGGTTATATAGCTTGTTTTCGCGGATGGTCATTCGGCAGTTTTACTCTTAACCCACAAATAAACCCGTTCCCGCTTTTGATAATTTGTTACAGCATTCGCAGATTGCCTTATGTTGTTCGCTCGGCTTACGCGGGATTTAAACAGCTTAGTGAATCGCTTGAGGAAGCCGCGCGGAATCTTGGCGCTACGGGTTTCCGTGTTGCGAGAAAAATAAGTGTTCCGTTAATTTCATCTCATTTACTTGCCGGAGCAATCATTGCGTTTTCATTCGCGATGTTTGAGGTTGGGAGTTCACTTGTTCTCGCTTTTAAAGAGCAGGATTATCCAATCGCAAAAGCTATTTATGTGCTCAATATGAGATTAACCGATGGACCGAATATTGCCAGTGCGATGGGAATTCTTGGTATGATTTTACTCGCTGTAAGTTTAATTGTAACGGGAATGATTCTTGGTAAAAGAATGGGGGAATTGTTTAGGACACGTTAGACGTTTGACATTTGACATTGGACGTTAATCCTTTAAAGGAGTATAATTATGAAATGCGTTTATGAATTAGATGTTTATAAATTGGCTGAAGAATTATCAGATATGATTTGGTATGATTTTGATACGTGGACTGTAAAAGCACAAAAAACCATAGGTTATCAAATAATAAGATCTTCCGATAGCATTGCGGCCAATATAGCTGAAGGCTATGGAAGACATTCTTCGGCTGACAGAAAGAAATTTTATTATTATTCAAGAGGTTCCTTTGAAGAAACAAAATCGTGGTTGAGAAAAGCAATTAGAAAAAAAATAATCTTTTCTACTGAAAAAATGGAGAAATATAAAAATATAATAGATAAACTCGGACCAAAACTAAACGCTTTTATTAATAACACATAATCTAACGTCCAACGTCCAACGTCCAACGTCCAACGTCCAACGTCCAACGTCTAACGTCTAACGCCTAATACTACTATGCTAATACTAATTGATATAGGAAACACAAACACAAACTGGGGAATTGCGAAATCAATTGATGATGTTCGCGCTTCACACACATCTAAAACTACTAAAAGCAAAACAGTTCTGAAAAAAGAATTTCAGAAAATCGAAACTGTGGGAAATATTGACGGAATCGTTATCAGCAGCGTAGTTCCGGACGTTTGTGAAATTGTTTTAGAAGTTGCAAAAACAATTTGTGATGAACAAAATATTTTCGTTCCTCATTATGAAGAGTTCGCGGAACTTATGGATATGAAAATAAAACCGGAAATTATTAAACCCGGCGCTGATCGACTGGCAAACGCTTTCGCCCTTAAAAAACTCTACTCATTACCAGCTTGCGCGATAGATGTCGGAACAGCAATAACACTTGAAATAGTTGATAAGCAGGGAAAATTTCTTGGCGGAGCAATCGCTCCCGGAGAAAAACTGCAGCTTAAAGCTTTGCAGGAATATACATCGCAACTCGGCGCGATAAAAAGACTGCCGAAATCTGTTCCCGCAATCGGAAGAACTACCGCGGAAGCAATGGCAATAGGTATTAAACGCGGAGTTCCATGGGGGATTATCGGAATGCTGTCCGGCGCGGAAGAATTTCTCGGTCAACCGTTGGAGTCAATTGTTGTAACCGGTGGAGGAGCGTTGCCGATGTGTATGTTTTTAGAGAAGATTTACGAAAACGCGGAATGTGATGAGTTATTAACACTCCGCGGTCTCGCCTGTGCCTGGTATGGAAAATAATCAAAGCATCTTGCTTTGCGATATTTAAAATTGTTCTGTTATAAATCGTACTGTTATAAATAGTTTTAAGTAATTAAGATTTAAGGAATTAAAAAGAGGGAATTAAGTCCGTATTTAAACAAATAAAATTTCCGAAACTATGGATGTTTCTAAATATTTGCCATGATCCAAATATAGCGATGTTTTGACCAAAAGTTTAAGTGCATACAAAAAAACACGTTATAAAGAACAATAAGAATGAATGATAAATTTAAAAATAAGAAGAGAGTAATAACAATTAATGCAATCTTCTTTGCAGTATTATTTGGTTTAATATCATTTAACAAAAAATTTTTACGACCGACTTTGAACAATTCAGAGTTACTAAAAATACTGACAGGTTGTTTCCCCAATTTTATCGCAGCTTACATTGTTAGTACAGCTATTGTAACAGCAGTAATGATTCGGAAAATTAAACATGGCAGATTAATTGTCTATACAAGTTCAATAGTTGTTTCTGCCATTTTAATAATTGAAGAATTTAAACCTATGTGGGGAGCAAGTGAGCATTTTGACACATATGATATTATAGCATCAGTTGCGGGTTCATTCCTTGCAATTATGACCTTTGAATTATTAATTAGAATTGAAAAGTGGAGAGGGGTGAAATAATTAAGTACGCGCTACAACAAAGTGTAAAAATCATTGGCTCAGTCGTTAGTGTTTTTACAAAGCCCACTTCCGGCGACTATTTGCAAAACATTGATTACAAGGCTTGAAAGGCGAAGACGTGTTATTACACTTCAAGCCTTTTATAACGCCGCAAGCGATGTTTTGCGGATAGCCCTTGCGGTTAAATCGAACAATTCGAAAATCAATAGCATTGGTGTGCAAGCAAAGATTACCGAAAATACGATTAACACTACTAATTTATTTGTTTTCTTCGATTTAGTCGCCGGAAGTGGGTAAAGCATCTAATAGACAAAGCAGTCAATATTTAGTATAATATTTAGATGCACAATATGGAATATACTTTTGAATGGAACCCTAGCAAAGCAACTTCTAATTTATTGAAACATAATGTTTCTTTTGAGGAAGCAGCGACTATATTTAAGGATTCAAGAAATATATCAATATATGACACCGCGCATAGCAGAGAGGAAGATCGCTGGATAACTATTGGATTATCTGAAACCGGGAAATTTCTTGTGGTATGTCATACATTCAAAGAAATTGATAAGAAAAGAACAAGTATAAGAATTTTTTCGACAAGAAAAGCAACTAAACCAGAGATTAAACAGTACCAAAAATAAAAAAATGAAAAAAGAATATGATTTTTCAACTGGCGAGCGGGGAAAATTTTATCGACCTAATTTAAAACTTAATTTACCCATTTATTTGGATGAAGAATCTTTTACATTTGTCAATAAAATTGCCAAATCAAAAAAGCAGGAAGTTTCTTTTATTGTAAATCAATTAATTCATTCAGATATGCACATTGCTAATACGATAAAATAAACATAACAAATCACTGCACTGGATTTTTACTCCACTGAACTCTGTAAAAACCAGTGAGTTCAATCGTTATACTGCTATAAATTATTTTGTTATAAAATAGGTGCACTGCCGGGAATAAAAGAAAATTCTGTTAATTCTTTATCAATCTCATCACCTAATTTTTCAACCTGCTCACACGCTAATCGGAATAATTCAATATGACCGGGAGCAACCGCCGCGGTAACAGGTTGAGAGAGAGTAAATCGTAATGCGGACATTACTTCCTCGGCATCATCGATTGGTTTATACCAGCATTTATTCCATTTTTTTGTTTCGTTTTCTTCCCAGTTACGTTTAGCGAGAGATTTCAGAGCAAGCACACCCATATTTCTTTCACGTGCTTTTTTAATAATTTTTTCACCAAAATGATTGTTTGGCCAGCAAGCTAAACTAACAGGAAAAAGAACAGTGTCAAAATCATATTTGTCTAACATTAATAACGCGGCCTCCTCAGAATGGGCTGAAAACCCCAAGTGTTTGACTAATCCCTTTTCTTTCGCTTTAATGAAAGTTTCCATTGCGCCATCGGAAGCGAATATTTTTTCAACTTCTTCAACTGAACTAATACCATGGAATTGATACAGATCAAAGTGATCGGTTTCTAAGAGTTTAAGTGATTCATTTAGTTCTTTTTCAGATGATTTAGCGTCACGTTCAGCCGTTTTGCACGCCAGAAAACATTTGTCGCGATATGGTTTTAACGCGGGACCAAGACGTTCCTGAGCGTTGCCGTATGTTGGTGCGACATCAAAATAATTGATATTTCTGTCGATAGCTTCAGCGACAAAATTATTTGTGTTTTCCTGAGTTTCATTCATTACAATTATCCCGCCGAAACCGATAACTGAAAGTTGTTCATTTGTTCTGCCCAGAGTTCTTTTTTTCATAATTCTGTTCCTCAATTAATATGTTTTAGCATTTTAATAAAATAACAATGTATTCAGTTAGCTATGCACGAATTTATCATACCATTATATCACACATACGTCAACATGTTGTTAAGTTAAATACTTATCAATAAAATTACATTCAAATATTTACAAATAAATTATTTTCGCAATTTCGAAAATAATTTCCTCAGGCGTGCCTAAAACTAATCTGGAATCGGCACGCCCTAAGGTATACTCTGATGATCGGTATTTTTAATTCTGTACCAGCAGAGTAATTTTTCTCTTGACGGGATATCGGGGCATTGTCCTTCCGGAGAGTCAAGATAATAAAATGCTGCCGATGAATAAGCAAAAGGCAGTAAAAATTTCGGTGTACTTAACTTATTCACAAATTTAAAATTTAATCTTTTCTTAAAACGAATCGCATCTTCATCGTGTACACGATACATCACAACACTTGAATTTAACGAATCCTTTGACGGAACTCCATTTAATTCACCAACAAACTCGCCTTCTCTGAAATACCATCCGCCGAGAAAATAATCTTCCAAGCCCGTACCAATTATTGTTGGTTCTTCAACATCATCATCAATATAAATATATTCCGGAGCTTCGAGACAACTGAAATGATTATGGTCTTTGGACTGCATTGAAACAATGCAACCGGCGAAATGACCATTTCCGTTAATGTCGGCAATTTCTGCCGGAGTAGGACCATCACTTATGTTAGTATTAAATTGCGTATGAAAATAGCCGACATTTTCCGGTGGAGAATCCTCGATTTGATATAAGACATTCATAAAAATGTCTGTATCAATTGTTTCATCCATATTCTCAATTTCAATTTTGAATCCCTTTTTAAACGGCATTGGGAATTTACAGAAAAAACCTCCGCTGGCCATTCCAAAATATTTTGATGCAAAATTTGAAATCTCGCATAACCCGTTTCCAAAAAAATCTCCTATCGGACATTGTACCGCCGGTTTATCACTCCCATCCCAATAAATTCTTAAAATTAAAGTTTTGAGGATTGTTTGACTTACAGCCGCGGAAGGTTCCCAGTGAGTAAAGAACCATCCCGGGAAAGTGAGCCATAATTGTTTAATGCATCCGTGACCTTCAACTTCACCGAGGGTGATTTTCTGACCACGCGGCACATCAATAGTTTTTCTTTTTTTCTCAAGACTATAAGTTGTTAACTGCTTTGTTATTACATTTCTAAAACTGGAAATATTTGTCATAATTTATTTTTAATATAATTTGTTTTGTTCTCAATTGAAGCGAAAATCCTTTTACCAATAAATTTGTTCCGATAGTGCGGGGCGTATCGGAACAAATTTCCTCAGGCGTGCCTAAAACTAATCTGAAATCGGCACGCCTTAAGGTATACTCTGATGATCGGTATTTTTAATTCTGTACCAGCAAAGTAATTTTTCTGTTGATGGAATATCTTTGCATTGTCCTTCCGGAGAGTCAAGATAATAAAACGCCGCGGAAGAGTAAACAAAAGGCTTCAACCTGTCCGGATCCCACGGATTCACAAAATCAAACCGTAGTCTTTCATTGAAACGTATCGCGTCTTTATCGTGCAGGCGGTACATCGCAATGCTTGAGTTTAAAGTATCTTTTGACGGAACGCCGTGCAGTTCTCCAGCAAATTCACCTTCTCTGAAATACCATCCTCCTATGAAATAATCTTCCAGGCCTGTGCCGACGATTCGCGGAGATTCCCAATCCTCATCGATATAAATATATTCGGGTGCTTCGAGGTAGCTCAGATAGTTATGTTCTTCAGCCTGCATTGAAAGAACGCATCCTACGAAATGTCCTTTACCGCTAATATCGGCGATTTGAACTGTTTCGGGACCGTTATTTTTATTTGTATTAAACTGCGTATGAAAATAGCCGGAATTTTCCGGTGGAGAGTTCTCGACCTGATACAGAACATTCATAAAAACTTCCGTATCGATTTTTTCATCAACATTTTCTATTTCAATACGGAATCCTGTTTTAAACGGCATTGGGAATTTACAGAAAAACCCTCCGCTTGACATCCCAATATATTTAGATGTAAAATTAGAAATTTCGCATAATCCGTTTCCAAAAAAATCTCCTATTGGACATTGTACTGCCGGTTTATCACTTCCATCCCAATAAATTCTTAAAATTAAAGTTTTAAGTAATGCTTGATTGATCGGAGCATTTACGTTCCAGTGCTGCCAGAACCATCCGGGAAAAGTCAGCCATAATTGATTGATGCAGCCATGTCCTTTAACCTCCCCGAGAGTGATTTTCTGGCCACGGGGAACGGCGATGGTTTTAGTCTTTTTCTCAAGATTGAAAGTTGTTAGCTGCTTCGTCGTCTCGTTTTTGAAATTTGAAAGGTCAGGCATTGTAAAATAGTTAATAGTTATTTGTTATTGGACTTATTGGACAAAATTCATTAATCCATTCTTATCTCACATATCCAGGAAATTTTTTAATAACTTCTTGCCGTGAGTTGTGAGTATTGATTCAGGATGAAACTGAACTCCGAAAACAGGGAGTTCTTTATGACGAATTCCCATTATCTCATCTTCATCCGCGTGGGCTGTTATTTCAAAACAATCCGGACAACTTTCCTTTTCAATTATTAATGAATGATAGCGCGTTGCGTCAAATGGATTGGGCAGTCCGGCAAAAACGCCTTTATTATCGTGATGAACAGGTGATGTTTTTCCGTGCATTAATCTTCGCGCGCGAATAACTTTTCCGCCGAAAACCTGTCCTATACTCTGATGACCGAGACAAACGCCGAAAACGGGAATCTTTCCAGCAAAATATTTTACCGCTTCACATGAAATCCCGGCTTCGTTTGGAGTGCACGGTCCCGGGGATACGAGCAGTTTTTCAGGATTCATTTCAGCGATTTCCTCAACGGTGATTTTATCGTTTCTGAACACGCGCATATTCGCCCCGAGTTCACCGAGATACTGGTAAAGGTTGTAAGTAAATGAATCGTAGTTATCGATTATTATCAGCATAATTTTTAGTCAGGTTTTATTTAAATTGACCTAATTTCTAATTGATCTAATTTACCTAAAGAATTACCAACAAATAATAAAAAAATAAACAAAACGAAAAAATTTTAAGTTTTTGGATATTGGGATTTATTTAGATTAATTAGAAATTAGGTCAATTAGGTTACTATATGTCCAACGTTAATCTCTCCGCTAAATGTATCGCTTTAATCATTGCTCTCGCTTTGTTAACTGTTTCTTTATATTCGAGTTCCGGTTTTGAGTCGGCAACAATTCCTCCTCCTGCCTGCACATAAGCTTTTTTATCTTTTAACAAAATTGTTCTTATTGTAATGCACGAATCCAAATTCCCGTCATAACCGAGATAGCAAACTGTTCCCGCATAAGGTCCTCGTCTGCATTTTTCCATTTCATCAATAATCTCCATGGCGCGGATTTTCGGAGCTCCGCTGACTGTTCCGGCTGGAAAAGTTGCCGCGAGCAGGTCGAAAGCGTCTTTATCCGGCAGGATTTCACCCTGGACATCAGAAACGATGTGCATCACATGGGAATATCTTTCGATAATCATGAGTTCAGGCACACTAACGGAATTAAATTCACAAACTCTGCCGACGTCGTTTCTGCCGAGATCGACGAGCATGGTGTGTTCAGCACATTCTTTGTCATCGGCGAGAAGTTCTTCTTCAAAAGCGATATCTTCAGCTTCAGAAGTTCCTCTCCGACGAGTTCCCGCGATTGGCCGCAGTTCAACCTTACCGTTTTCGAGAGTAACCATAATTTCCGGGCTTGAGCCCACAAGAGCCATATCACCGAAATTTAATAAAAACATATAAGGGGATGGATTAATGCATCGCAGTGCGCGATAAAGTGAAAATGAATCCACTTCAGTAGAAAACTCAAACCGTTGTGACGGAACTACCTGAATAATATCGCCCGAACGAATATATTCCTTGCATCTTTCAACTATATCCCTGAATTCATCAGGTGAATAATTTGATGGTGGAGCTTTATGGTCAACCGCGGCAAGAGCGTTCGAATCGATTTGTTCAACCGGTTTGAAAGGAATTGGCTGTGAAAGTTTATTGATAATACCGTCAATTTGTTTTTCGGCTTCAGAATAAATTTCTTCAAGCGGGCGACCATCGCAGAAAGCGTTTGCGATAACAAGCAGTCTGTGTCTAACATGGTCAAAAACGACGATAGATTTTGTGAGTATAAAATTTAATTCCGGGACATTTAAATCATCAGGATTCTCCTGCGGTATGTCTTCAAAAAATCTTACGGAATCATAACTGAAATATCCTACCGCGCCGCCTGAGAATCTAGGTAAGCCCTCGATACTAACGGAATGATATTTTTTCATCCTGATCTTCAATTCTTCAACCGGATTTTTTTCCGCGGTATAAGTTATAGTTTCACCGTCAGAAAGAATTGTGATTTCATTTCCTTTTGATGAAAAAACTTCACGGGGATTAAATCCTATGAAGGAATATCGTGCTAATTTTTCTCCGCCTTCAACCGATTCAAGCAGAAATGAATGTGATGAATCGGCAAAACGGGAGTAAATGCCGAGCGGAGTTTCCATATCGGCAAGCAGTTCGCGATAAACGGGAATAATATTCCCTTTTTCAGCGAGTTCTTTGAATTTATTAAAGTCAGGTAAAGGCATAAGGCATAAATAGTTAAATATTCAATAATCAACAAGAAATGTTCAATATTCAAGTTGAATAACAAAATACAAAGTTCAAAATACAGAGTATCAATTATACAAAAGAATGGAAATTTCGGCAAGAGAAAAATATTTGACGGGAAATGGTCTCTTTTTGGAGTATAAAGCTTTTTTATTTTGCTAACAGGATTTTAAGCCACAAAGTTAATATAAATAAATTTTTACCACGAAGGACACGAAGAGCACGAAGCTTTTAAATTTTTAATATTCTTCTGTGACCTTATGTGTTAAATATGTATTTCTTTAAATATATTTAATCGTACTCCCCTAAATAGTACTGCTAATAAAATTAATCGTTCTGCTAATTCTTTAATTTTCCTTTTCGACTTTTTGACTGAGTGTAAGTTACCGCGTTGTCACGATAACCCGAATCGCAATCGTTGATTGAAATTCTGACCGGAATTGTGAGAGTTCCACTCGCGTTTTCTTTCACACCGTATTTGGCGAGTGGGGCTGCGAGATTGACATTTTTCATTGAGAGAGTAACTCTGATTTTATCTTTCAACCATTTAACCGAAGCTTTCCCTTTTTCCGCGGCATTTTTTTCTGTTTTGAATGTCGCTTTTTTTCTGAACTTCGCTTTTGAAGGTTTTATGAAACTAAACGGATAATCACCAACAAAAATTGTTAGTTTCGTGTGAGAATCAACCACAAGACTGCCGGGAATTGGAAACTCAGCTTTGAGTTTTATTGAATCTGTATCGTCATTTCCGGCGGAATGATCTTTCCACGGAATTATAATCTGAAGTTTGGAAAGCTGATAATTAATGGTTTGCGCAGTTTCCAATACCCGTAAACTTAAATTCGCGTCATCGGTAGCTGCAGTGTCATCAGTTACTTTCACCGGCAGTTTATATTCGCCTGACGAAGTTATTGTGCCGTAAACCGAGCCGGTAGATGAAATGTTTATTCCTGCCGGTGTGCTGCCGTTAAAAGACCAGTTGTAAGGAATCGTTCCGCCAACCGCATAAATCGGCATTTGGAAAAAAGTATTTTCGAAAGTTACAGGTAAAATCGTGTCAATTATTTCCGGTAACGCGGGCGGGGAGTTAAACGCAACAATTGAGACATCCGCGAAAGCTGACGCGTCACTTGCATCCGAACATTTTACTTTAAAGGAATAATTTCCGGCTGTGGCAGGAGTTCCGAAAAGGACACCGTTTCCGGCGAGATAAATTCCCTGCGGAAGTGTTCCGGAAAAAATCGCCCATGAATATGGCGGAGAACCGTTTGTTGCGGTAAGCATTGCGCTGAAAGAATTTTCAACTACGGAAGTAAAAACCGGTATATTATAAACTTGCAGATTTGCACCAAATTCCGTCATTTGGAAAAGCAAGGTGTTATCTTCAGGTTTTAAATCTCCACCGCTTGAACGGACATCAATTTCGATTTTGTGAAGGCCGGGCGGGTAAGTATATGCAAGCTGCCATTCCCAGATTGCGGTCATTCCTTTTGAAATTATTTTTGTATTGGATTTTGTACTGTCCTCTAATCCGTCAACATAAACACGGATAGTGTAATCGCCTGTATCGCAGGCTTTAGGACCTTTATTTTTGACTTTAAACTTGAAAACCGCGTTCTTTTCATCAGTGATTTTTAATCCGCTGACCTTTAAATCAGTAACTACTAAACCGGAAGGAACAGACATTGTAAATGAAACAGTGTCATTTCCGGGATCGATGTCGGTAATATCCGACTCAACAGTTACTTCTACCGCGTGATCACCGGCAGGATAAATGTAATCCGTTGCCCATTCCCAGGTCGTGTATTGGTAGGGGTAAAGCGGTTC
>QMOL01000062.1 GCA_003648225.1 Chlamydiota bacterium | reverse complement strand
TGTATAAATCTTCTATTTCGGTTGATGTCAAAAGACCGGAATAAATTCTTATATCATCCATTTTTCCATCAAAAAAGTACTCACCATTATATGCAGTTCCCATCTTCCACCACCAATCACTATTAAAATCGTCTTTTATCGCGCCGGTTTGTATTAAAGAACCGTTAAAATATACTTTACCCCAACTTCCTGTTTTATTTACTACATATACAATATTGTTCCAATCGGTTGTGCTTATTATACCACTTGAAGTGGCTACATTAGCGCCTTCGGTTCCATTTCCACTTGCTAATGTTGTTGCTCCGTCAAAATTTGCAATCCAGTTGTTATTAATAGACATACTAAATCCATTCGCTTCATTTCCGGCATTTTGATTTCCAATAATCCATAAAAGTTGCTGGCGTGGAGAACCATCAGCATTAGTTTGACCGGGATCATACCACATAAGATCTACAGGATGATTATTCGGCTTAATCCAGGCGGATATGGAAAATGTATCGCCAAAATTTGTGCGACCAAACATGAAAAATGAATCCACTCCGTTAAATACAGCAACATTATTGCTCATGTAGGTGTCGAATACATAAGTAACATTGGTCGAAAATGTCGTGTCGGCATCGAAGCCGCCAACGGAATCGTTACCATTCATATCATCAAAAGTATATTCATGCTCTAACTGAGCAGCATTTACAGTTAAAAAACAAAACATACTGAAAATAATTGATATGACAAATAATTTAATAAATTTCATTTTCCTTTCTCCAATTAATTTTTAATTTTAATAATATGGAATAACAAAGAGAATAATCCCTTCGCTATTCCAATAATCCTTGTACAACTTAATTAGATTTTACTTTCTTCTTAGTAAAAATGCAAATATAAACGATGACATAATTAACAATGTTGCAGGCTCGGGTATGTTGTAAAGAGCTAATACTTCAGCATCAGATAGAATACCGTCATAAATGCGAACATCATCTATTAATCCTTCATACGCATTTCCGGGATCGTGATTATCACAGTTGCCGATTGTCCAAGCAAAATTGTTCCTAAAATCAGTACGGCAGGCATTACTGTTTAAATCTGTTCTTTTGGCGCCATTAAGATACATATCCATTGTTCCTGCACCACGATCAACTGTAACCACCACTTGCGCCCAAGTGCCTGAAGGAACTGTGTTATTAGGTGTAACATTATTGATGCCAACGGAGCCGTTTGCTGTGTTGAATATTATTGCACCATCACGATTTTCCCAGTGGTTATTTAAAAAAAGTTGAAAGCCATCCTGAGTTCCACCGGCAAATTCCCTGTCAGAGATTACTGTAGCAATATTATGATATTCAACTAAATATACCCACGAAGCAATGGAAAATTGATTGCCGAAATCGGTGGTCGGATAATCAATGTATGCAGGTGCAGTTCCGTCCAATTCAAGCGCGTAACTTCCATATTTGGCATTCGAAGAGTAAGTTACTGAACCTTGAAATGATGGGTTTAATGTTCCAACAGAATCATCACCATTTTGACCATCAAATGTGTAGTGGTGAATGAGATTACCTGCTGCGAAAACGTTTAATGTTACAAAAAGTAACGATACGATAATTAGATGTGTGTTTTTCATTTTCATCTCCATTTTTTTGTTAAATTTAAGTAAATTAATAGAACCCATTTGTTCTATTGTCCCTATTCGTCCTTATAATGAATGCTCTTTAATAAAGTTTATTAATTCACCCATATTCGCGTCCGCAATTGAAATACAAGTGTCAGCACATCCATAATAAATTCTTACCGTCTCGTCAAAAATAACCGCCGCAGATGGAAAAATAACATTCGGCACATCACCAACTCGCTCGTATGTTTCCGTGGGACCAAGAAGATAATCACGCGTTCTGTACAAAACTTTCCACGGTTCTTCCAAATCAAGTAACGCGCCACCGGCATAATAAAGATAACCGTTGCAGCTTGTCCATACACCATGATAAATTAACAGCCAGCCTTCCGGGGTTTCTATCGGCACGGGTCCGGCGCCAACTTTTGTCGTTTGCCAACCCGAGACCGATGAAGGTCCAAAAACAAATCTGTGACAGCCCCAGTGAGTTAAATCAGGACTCGTCGCGTAAAAAATATCTCCAAATGGTGTGTGACCTCCATCACTCGGTCTGTTGAGTGCAGCAAACTTTCCGTTAATTTTTCTTGGGAAAATTACGCAATTTCTGTTCGCAACACCAAATGGATTTTCCCGCTGGATAAATGTCTTGAAATCTTTGGTTTCAGCAAGACCAATGCACGGTCCCTGCGGTGCGGAATTACACCATGTTATATAATATGTGTTATCTAATTTTGTGATTCGAGGATCGTAACTTTGTCTCGAAATGTAAAGTTCGGGATTGTCACTCTCAATTTTAATCTTCTCAGGCTCAATCTCCCAGTTGATACCATCTAAACTTTTACCAAGATGAAGTGTGAAATTCATGTCAATCTCATCTACCCGGAAAATACCGATAAATCTATCCTCAAATGGAATAACAGCGCTGTTGTGTATACTGTTGGCTCGCGGTACGGCTGCCGCAGTAATTATAGGATTACCTTCATATCTTTTAAAAACTGTCTCGTTAGCCATTTTCGGTTAATAGTTAATAATTATAAAGTAACACCTTTAAACAATCGTTTGTCTAACAGTATATCATATGCTTTGGTAAATGTCAAGCGTTTGACAAAAAATCCGCTTTCATGTAAAATAATATAAATGATAAATCATAAAATCTTTAAATAATATATGGCTGTAACGTTAAAACAAATAGCTAATATCGTTGGCGTGGATGTTTCCGTTGTTTCGCGTGTTCTTAATGATAAAACGGAAAATTATCATTTTACTGAAGAACGTATAAAACAAATTCGTACGACTGCGCGTGAACAGGGCTATATCCCTAATACTTACGCCCAAGCGGTTAAAACCGGAAAATTCGGTTGCGTGGCTTTGCTGTTAAGCAGCCACGGAGACCGAAGTTATTTACCAAACCTTTTGCTTGACAGCATACATAAAGAACTCGAGAAGAACGCTAAGCATCTCCTACTCACAAAGTTACCCGATGCTAATGGCGAAGATTTCTCTAAAATACCGACTATTTTGAAAACATTGATGGCAGACGGATTGATTGTGGATTATACACATCATGTTTCATCGGGAATGGAATCCCGAATCGAAAATTTCATTTTACCAAAAGTATGGATAAACACAAAACGCAAGTTCGATTGCGTATATCCAAATAATCTAAATGCTGGAATGAAAGCAGCAAACAAATTAATTAAATCAGGACATAAAAATATCGCCTATGTTACCGACGTTTCTTATCAAATAAGCAAATATGGCGAACATTACAGTATGCCCGACAGATACAATGGATATGCCGCTCAAATGGAAAATGCAGGATTGAAAATTAGAAAATATGATGGCGAAGGTAAAGTTATTCCGAAAAATAAACTGATCGATTATTTTGTAAATATATTGTCAAAACCGGATAGACCAACCGCAATGATTCTTTACTGGTCTTCTCTTGTTCCCGCGCTATTAAACGCGGCAAGAAAACTTAAAATAAATATCCCGGATGATCTTTCAATAATTACTTTCGCGGGATGTATTTCCAAACATGCCGGTTTGAGCATCAACGCGATGATTGAACCTGAAAAACAAATGGGAATTGAATCAGTAAAAATGTTGATCAGAAAAATTACCGATCCTGATAAGTTATTGAAATCAATTCCTCTCGCTTTTTCGTACTATGATACGGGATCGTGTGCAAAATTATTAATAGCTGATTAATTATTTACAGACATTAATCAATGAAATTATCTGAAGAAATAATAAAAAAACTGAAAAAACAGTTCCGTAGCGAAATCGCTCATGAGTTCGATATTGTCCTGACTCGCAAAATGGCAGGGAAAATTAATAAATTCCTGCATAAATTCTTTCTGAAAAAAATAATACTTAACGGCTTGGATAACTTATCCAATATACCTGACGAAATCCCGATAATTATAAGCTCAGTCCATAAAAGCCATGTCGACTATATGGCCCTGGGTACCTGTTTGTATAATTCAAAAAATGAACTCGTTCCCGCGACAATCGGCGGCACAAACCTCTTCCACGGAACCTTCGCGAAACTCTTGCCGAAATTGAAATGCGTCGCCCTTAACCGCGAAAGAGTCTCACCTAAAAATTTGCGCTCAAGAGAAAATTTACTCTACTTATCCACTTTCTATGACTATTTAATGCGGGACGTTATCGATAAAGGCGAAATTATAACTATATTCCCTGAAGGCGGTCGCTCATATAGCGGGAAAATCCTCCCGCTGAGCCTCGGTATCTTCGGTATCGCAAAAAGAGCTGCTAAAGAAAATAATACCAAAGTCGCTATTCTTCCCATCGGAATTAGTTACGACAGAGTTACTGAAGATTCCAGATTCGACGGCCTTAGAAAATATAAAAGTTGGAATCCTAAAGCTTATCGAAAATACGATAAACGCGGCTTTATTCACCACGCTATCTTTCAACCGAGAACTGTTGGCTATATCGATATCGGGAAACCTATGCTCATTGACGATTTCAGAAAAATGGATAAACTCGAAAATGAATTGAGAACACGTATGGGAAACCTTATTCGCGTTACAACTGTTACTTTAACCTGTCGCGCGATCGCCGGAAAAAAATTCACCCCGCTCGATGAAATTATTCAGCATATCCGCAATGACTTGAAAATTATAAAACAAAAAAAATTGCTGGTGGGTAAAGGTATAAAATTCCGTACCGCAAGTATGATCTTTAAAAAATCGCTTGTTCATCTCGCTAATAGAGTCAGAATGCGCGATATCATTCGCATTACAACAAAAAACGGCAGAAAAGTGGTGGGCGTTCGAAGAAAAGATGTGGTGACTTATTATGTTAATACCGTTGCTCATTTGTTCGATGATACAAACTTGGAAATACATGACTAAATGAAAAAATCTATTGCTATAATTCTATTTATTTTTATTGCCGCCATTGCCGCTGTAATTCTAATTAATAAAAAGAAATCCCAAAAAATTAATTTCAAAATTATTGAAATCCATCGCGGAAACGTTACCGAAAAGGCAATCGCAATCGGTCAAATCGTGCCAAGACAGGATATCTCCATAAAAGCAAAAATTCGCGGCATACTAAAAAAGAAATTTATTGAGGTGGGCGATATAGTCGATATTAATACTCCCTTGATGGAAGTTAATCCCGACCCTACTCCCATTGAATATATGCAGGCAAAAAGAAAAATGGAAATCGCTAAAGTCGCTATGGATAACGCGGAAGTGGAATGTAATCGCACTGAACAGCTGAATAAACATAAATGGGCTTCTCAACAGGAATACGATGATTGCCGCCAATTGTTTGATGAAACTAAACTTCGTTACGAAATGGCAAGAGAAAACTTCGAACTCATATCTAAAGGTAAAATCGAAATGGCAGGCATTAAAATCGATAACGTTATCAGATCGCCTATTAAAGGTACCGTGCTGGAATTGCTCGTCGATGTGGGTGACCCGGTCGTGCCCCTCACAAGCTATCAGGCAGGTACTCCGCTGATGACCGTCGCGGATATGACAGATTTGATCTTTAAAGGGACAGTTGACGAAATCGATGTCGGGAAAATTAAATTGGCCATTCCGGCTATAATAACCGCGGGCGCTATTCCTGATACAAAAATTCATGGAAAAGTTACTCTGATTTCTCCTAAAGCTAAAAAAGAAGCGAACTCAACCCTCTTTAATGTCGAAATCGAATTCTCCGATACTAATATTCCAAACCTGCGCGCGGGATACTCGGCTATCGCTAAAATTGTTATCGCTGAAACTAATAACGTTCCCATAATCCCGGAAAGACTCGTTTACTATAGTAATGATTTGACTTATACCGACGTTTGTGTCGATAATGATGCTAAAATCTTTAAACCTAAAAAAATCGTCACGGGTTTGAGCGACGGTATGTCAACTGAAATTAAAAACGGCTTGAATGATGGCGACTTAATCGTTGAATACCTGAAAATAAAACCGTAAACCGATCACGCAAAAACATGATTCCGGTCAATTGTAATTTTTAATCCTCTGTTCCTCTATTCTATACCTTGTACCTGAAACTTCTCATTATTCAATTCTTTAATGACCTTCTTCAACAAAAATTAAGGGCTTTCCTTACTTTGTTCGGTCTGACATGGGGTACAACTGCTATTATGCTTATGCTCGCTATCGGTGAAGCAAACAAAAATCAAATGCTGAAGCAAATGCAGGCCTTCGGACAAAATGTCGTCTCGTTCTGGCCCGGTTGGGCTTCAAAATCTTTTAAAGGTTTGAATAAATATAGAAGAATTAAATTCACACTCGATGACGTGAACCTGATTAGAAAATTTCCATGCGTCAGTAAAGCAGGCGGGAAAGTTAACGCCGGCAACCGGGAAGTTAAATATTTAAATAAAGAAATCGCTTTTAGCGTTTGTGGCGTCGAACCAGATTGGACTGATCTTAGAAATATTCAAGCCGATAATGGCGGAAGAGGAATTAATAAATCCGATGTTATACGAAAAAGACGAGTGGCATTGATCGGTAACAAAGTTAAAGATGAACTCTTCGGTAAAAAAAAACCGATCGGCAAATATATTTATGTCTTAAATTCTCCCTTTCTCGTCGTGGGCGTGCTTAGACCTAAATACGAAGCATCTTTTTTTAAAGAAATGAATGAAGATACCGTCTTTCTGCCTATATCTACTTTCATGTCAATGTTTAACCGCAATTATATTGATAATATCGCTTATAGACCTTCCAATTTGAAAAAAAATAAACAAACCTTGACTTCTCTTATTCATTTCTTCGCTCGTATAAAATCTTTCGACCCTGATGATAAAACGGCAATCGGTGTATGGGATATGACAGACTCTGATAAATTTATCGGCGACTTTTCTCTCGGCTTACAAATATTTATGGGCGTCGTGGGAATCTTCACTATGACCGTGGCCGCAATCGGTGTGGCAAATATTATGAATGTGATTGTTGAAGAACGTACTAAAGAAATAGGCGTCAAAATGGCACTGGGAATTAAACGGTATATAATAATGCTTCAATTCGTCTTCGAAAGCTTTATGTTTACTCTCGTAGGGGGTATATTCGGACTCCTGATTAGTAAATTAGTTTGTACCGGCTTGAGAATTATGGAAGTTAAAGGTATGGGAAAACCCGAAGTGACTGTTTATGTGGCTGTAATTACTACCGTCGTTCTCGGCATTGCTGCTCTCTTAGCAGGCTTCTTCCCCGCAAGAAGAGCTTCAAAACTTGACCCGGTCGAAGCTTTAAGATGGCAGTAGGATATATGGCAGAATGCTGGCGGAATGCTCGCTACAGCAGCATAATTGGATTAATGGAGGAATAATGTCCATAATGCCCATTGGGCCCATTAGGCCTATGAAAAAAACGAAAAATGAAAAAACACTCTTATTATTTTAAACTCGCAATATCAGAATTCCACGTTCATAAAAAACGCTTCAATCTGACCGCTCTCGCTATCGCTTGGGGAACATGCTCCATCCTTGTTCTACTCGCCTTCGGACAGGGAATGAAAGACCGCCTCGGAGACACTATCAAAAGAATCGGCGATAATATCATTATGGTAAGAGGAAGAAGAACAAGTATCCCTTATAGAGGTCTGGCAGGAAGAAGAAAAATCGCCCTTGATCAGGATGACGTGGCTTTATTGAAAACTTCTCTGCCGGAATTGAAATATGTGGGCGGTGTCTATAAAAGTTGGGGCAAAAAAGCAATGGCTGAAAAAAAAGAAGCCGATATCGAAATTACTGGCGTGGACGGCGGATATGGATTGGCAAGATACTTAATGCCAATACAAAATGGCAGATTCATTAACTTAAGAGATGTCTCCGAAAAAAAAAGAGTCATCTTTATGGGCTGTGATGCCGCTGAAAAATTCTTCAACCTTAATGACGCGGTGGGTAAAACTTTGCTCGTTCAAAATGTGCCGTTTACTATTATAGGCCTGCTCGAAAAAAAAGAACTGTCCGCTAGCTTCGGCTCCGATGAAAACTCTCGAACATATATCCCTTCCTCAACTTTCGCCGCCCTCTACGGCAATATTTATTATGACCGCTTAATTATTTCAATCAAAAATCCGGACGATGCAGAATATGTTCAACAAAGAATCCGAAACATCCTCGGATCAAAACATAGCTTCAATCCCGATGACGAAACGGCAATTAAAATCAGAAATACAATGGAAATGACCAAAAAACTCGGCTCCGTAATGCTCGGATTTCAAGTCCTCCTAGGCTTTATCGGAGGAATTACTCTTATGATCTCAGGTGTCGGACTCGCTAATATTATGTATGCTTCCATTAAACAACGTACAAGAGAAATCGGCGTCAAAATTGCTATCGGAGCCCAACCAGACCAAATAAGAAAACAAATAATCGTCGAAAGCTTTTTCTTCTCAATCGCCGGAGGCTGCTTGGGCGGCCTTATGGCTTTTATGATAATTACGTTGCTCTCACAATTCCCTCTCTCAAATAAAGCTTTACAATTCTTTATGAACGCGCGCTTGTCATTTAATGTGTGGATCGCTACCTCTATTGTTCTTGTTATTATAACCTTTCTCGCAGGCTACTTTCCCGCAAAAACAGCCTCACAACAAAACCCCATCGACTCTTTACGCTATGAATAAACCTATTATTAAAATCAATAATATTACTAAAATTTATAATACAGGTAAGGCTTCCGTGGCCGCATTGAAAAATGTAAACCTGATAATGAATTCCGGTGACCTTAATGCGATTGTCGGACCGTCAGGTAGCGGAAAATCTACCCTGATGCATATCCTCGGCTGCCTCGACCAGCCTACAAGCGGCTCCTACTTCCTGGATGACCTGGAAGTCAGCGCGTTGAATCCAAATAAATTGGCCGAAATTAGAAACCGAAAAATCGGGTTCGTTTTCCAAAGCTTTAACTTGCTGCCTTATTTAAACGCTTTCAAAAATGTCGAACTGCCAATGATCTTCGCGGGCATTAATAAATATGATCGGAAAAAAAGAGTCGATGAATTGCTCGATCTTGTCGAAATGTCTGCACGCGCATTGCATAAACCTACTGAAATGTCAGGCGGCGAACAACAGAGAATCGCAGTGGCTCGCTCGCTCGCTAATGATCCGGAAATAATCCTTGCCGACGAACCTACAGGGAATCTGGACTCAAAAATAGGTGACTCAATTATGAATTTGTTCATAAATCTCTGGCAGACAGGTAAAACTATTATCATGATTACTCATGACCCGAAAGTGGCCGACAAATGTGAAAGAAAAATTAAACTCCTCGACGGCGAAATTAAAAAGTAAGCCGCGCTTCCAAGTGCGGCAGTTAATAGTGTAAGCCGCGCTTCCAAGCGCGAGCAGTTAATAGTGAGTGGTGAGTAGTGAGTGGTGAGTAGTTAATAGTTAGTCATCGGACTGTGATAAATGAACATTGCGTGAACCGCTGCTTACAGCGCCATTTTCATCGGTCACTATTTCTTCATTAATATGCCCCGGATTACCTTGGCTTTCATGAAGACCGCGTGGAGTCGCGCGAAAAGTAAAATTTGTTATTATTTTTCCGTCGCTGCAAATCGCATTGCCATGCAAAATTACTCCACGATTGATTTCCGCATCAATGGTTTCAATTTTAGCGACAGGTAGGCTTTTGGTAGTTTTTTCAGTTGATGTGGTTGCTACGATATCTTCCGATTTTGAAAGTAATTGATCATCAAGATTGTCTTCTTTTTTACCACAACCTGTAAAAAGTAACAAAATAATCGCGAATTCAAAAATATATACAGCTTTTTTCATTTATAAATTAGATTAATAAATATTTTTATATTCATTCGTGTTCATTCGCGTTCATTCGTGGTAAAAGTAATTATATTAATTCGTGAAATTAGTGTCAAATAACTAACTTATCCTATAAAATTCCGCCGGATTCTTGTAAAACCATTTTATCATCGTCTCTTTCGCGGTTTCAATATCCATTAATCCTTTATCAACTCGATCACCGAGAATTATTGAAATGTTTTCTTTCGCTATATAAAGATGACCGTAAATCTTTTCAATTACACGGACGTAATCAGCACCAAAAGCAAATATTTTGTTTAGCGGCACCATATCCATAGCTTCAATCATCGATTGAACCAACATTTCCGGAGCAACAATATGCGCCCAGCATAAATTCATATAAGCGTTAGGAAAATTCTTGATTATATTTATCGCGGTTCTGGTCCGTGGAATGCCAAGATGGTAAATGTCAAATCGTGTTCCGGGATTCCGCTCAATTATATTTAATGTGTCGCTGATGTCAAGATTCCTGAAATCGTGCCAAACTCCTGTATGTACAGCAATAGGACGATCGAGTTCCGCCGCTTTTTTAATATTGTCCTCAAAAACATAAGCAGTAAGATTATGAGTGTGCCATTCAGTTAAAATTTCGCCGTTTAAAATGCGCTGAAGCTCTGCTTCAGCCTTTTCTTTGTCGGGTTCGGGTACCGGATTGGCTCTGCCTTTAAATTCTATCGCGCCTTCTTCCGCTTTCATTTCCATCCATACATTTCCGAGTTCAATTAGTTCATCAATATTCTTAATTTGGCTTCCGCCGCAGTATTCCGTCATAATGTCAATCCCGGCTTTAGAATTACAAACCAATGAAGGGGAGGAAATGTTTGAAAGCACAAAATTGTTTTCGTAATGAGATACCTCACTTCGACAGTTTATTGATTTAACAATATTGCAATCATCCTGCATTACCCGTTTAAAAATTCCGGTTTTATTATTTTTATTAATTCTTGTCAAAATAATCTTATGATTTTCACGTGTTATATCATCAACACCATAATACTTTTTTAATGCTATGCGTAACGCGCGGGCGTAACTTCCGTGTTTGACATTG
>QMOL01000061.1 GCA_003648225.1 Chlamydiota bacterium | reverse complement strand
GATAACTCTTAAAGTATTCCATGTAAACCGAAATTCAGACCATACCCAAAAAGAAAAAAAAACAAATGAAAAGGTGACATTTCTAAAAAACGTAAAAGGTGACATTTCTATAAACTTGACACACAAAAAAAATGAAAATTGACAAATTTAAACGAAATTGCTATAATACATAAAGTATTACACTTTTGTATTGAATGTGAAGTGGGCTAAAAGCCCATTTTTTATTTGTGCAACAATGAAAACTAATAATTAAACTTTCGATTAACGAAAAAAATAATTACAAAAATATGAAAAATGAATTATTGACAATGATAGAGTTGTTAGAGAAGGACAGAAGCCTTGACAAGGGAACTGTTGTATCAGTTGTTGAACAGGCAATTGAAACCGCCGCACGAAGAATCGATAATATTCCTCCGGGAGTGCGTGTACAAGTTGATACTGAAAACGGGAGCATAAAAGCTTATAGCGATGTGCTTGTAATTCCGGATGACGAAGAAATATCTGAAGAAGATAAATCTGAAGAATCAGAAGTTGATTTAGAACTTACAATTCCATCATGGCATTTATCTAAAGTATTGAAATATGTTCCTACAGCCGAGGCGGGACAGGTAATACGAATCCCACTGGATATTGACTCATTCGGAAGAATTTCAGCACAGACAGCCAAGCAGGTTATACTTCAACGGTTGCGCGACGCAGAACGTGAGAAGATACTTAATGAATATTCAAATAAAATTGGAGATTTAATAAATGGAATGGTATCGCGCCACGAGCGCGGGAATTTAGTTGTAGATATTGAACGAACAGAGGCATTACTTCCCCGAGCCGAGCAATCCCCTTCCGAAAGATATAAGCCCGGTGACAGACTTCGCGCGGTAGTAATTGATGTCCGCGATACTGAAGAAGAGCATATCCCGCGAGTAATTTTATCTCGAGCTACTACAGGATTAGTTCGCCGTTTATTTGAAATTGAGGTGCCTGAAATATATGATGGTTTTGTAGAAATCAAAAACATCGCGCGGGAAGCGGGTTATCGAACAAAAGTATCCGTTGTTTCACATGACACTAAAATAGATTCCGTTGGCGCTTGTGTTGGAATTCGCGGCTCTCGAGTCAGAAACATTGTTCAGGAATTAAATGGTGAGAGAATTGATATTGTAAGATGGAGCGATAGTGTTGAAGAGTATGTCACCAACGCGCTCAGTCCGGTTGAATTGGTTCAGGTGTTTGCAGATCCGGAAACTGAAAGAATACTTGTTGTTGTACCTGACGATCAAATTTCTCTTGCGATAGGAAAATCCGGTCAGAATATTAGATTGACAAGCAAGCTTTTAGGTTGGAAAGTAGATGTGGTTAAAGAAACTGAAGCCAACAGGGTCGCATCAGAGCATGGAGTAGATATTACAACCAAAGAGAAATCGGAATCGATTTTCGAATCAACAAGTAATTCAGTTTCAAAACCATCTTTAACATTAAAAGAAGGCGGATCGATTTTCGCAAGTGATGATGAATTTGAAGCTGTAAAAGCAGCAAGCAAATCAAAGCGGCTTATTGAAGTTTCATGGTTAACAGCCAACCAGATTGAGGCGTTTGAAAGTATTGGAATCAAGACGGTAAATGATATTCTCACTTCAGAAAAAGAAACATTATTAGCAGTTCCCGGTATTGGTGAAAAAACGCTTGAAAAGATTCTAACATCAGCAAAAGCGGACGAATAATTCCAATTCGGCAATGAAAGCATTATTTTCGTATAGGAACATAAATAGATTTTAATTATCAAATTTACCCAGGCAAAATTCTATGCATTTATTTGAATTAGCAGAACAATTAAAAATCAGCAAATCTGACCTTAAGAAATTCTTAAAGGAAAAAGGTTACATTTATAAAAGTGATATGGCCTCTGTGGCTCTTGCAGGAGAAACAGCTGCACTGAAAGAATTACCACCCATTATCGAGGCAAAAAAAGCTGAGAAAGCAAAAAAAGCTGCTGCCAAACGAGAAGAACAAAAGAAAAAGAAAGCAGCTGAAAAGAAAAAGAAAGCAGCCGAAAAGAAAAAAATAGATGCAATAAGAAAGAAAAAGGAAAAAGAAAATAAAAAAAATGATCAGGCTCGCAAATTAGCGGAAAAAGAAGCTGCCAAAATTAAAAATGAAGAAGAGAAAGCACGGAAACTTGCGGAAAAAGAAGCTGCTAAAATAAAGAAAAAAGAAGAAGAGAAAGCACGTATACTTGCTGAAAAAGAAGCTGCTAAGAAAAAAATTACAGAGCAAAAAGCAAAAGAACTTGCCAAGAAAAAAGCTGATAAGAAAAAACAGGAAGACCGCGCGAAAGAATTAGCCGAGAAACAAATTGCGCGTACAAAGAAAAAAGAAGAGAAAGAAAAGGAAGTTGAAAATAGAGCTCATAAAAAAAATACAAAATTAGGAAAAACTTCTGTTCCACATAAAAAAAACGATGTAGCTAAACCGGCAAAGAAAATTGAAAAAGTTCCTCTTAACCGTATAAACAAAAACGGCCCCGGAGCCAAAGATATTCTCACATCATTTGAACAAGCGAGAAAAACAACATTAACGAAACGCAGTCGTCCCAAAACACACTATGCGGGTGTGAAGAACACCGAAGCAAAGATTAATCAGCCCAGAACATCTGAATTTGCATCAAAGCGTCAGCAAATGCGCGGCACTGAAGGATCTCAAATCAAAAGAGGCGGCCCTGCACGGCCGTTCAAAAGGCATAAGTCTCATAAGAGCACCAGCGAGAAACCATTACAGCAAAAGAGTACTATTAATGTACAAATTCCAATTAGTGTTCGTGATTTTTCTCAGGCAACCGGAATTAAAGTTGGCGATATTATAGGGTTCTTAATGAAATCTGGAATAATGGCTTCAATTAATCAGGTGATTGGCGAGGAAACCGTAATTGATATTGCAGAAAAATTTAATTTGGATATTGCTACAAGCAAAGAAACTAATCTTGAGCAATTTGCCTTTGCGAACAACAAAATAACTGAAAATTCAAATTTGGAATATACGATGCGGATGCCGATAGTAACATTTATGGGGCATGTAGATCACGGAAAGACATCTCTTCTTGATGCCATAAGGCAAACCGATATTGTTTCCGGTGAATCCGGAGGAATTACACAGCATATCGGCGCATCAGAAGTCCCCTTTAATAACGGCTGGATAACTTTTATTGACACACCTGGTCACGAAGCCTTCACATCTATGCGCGCTCGCGGGGCTAATGTTACGGACATTGCTGTTCTCGTTGTTGCCGCGGATGACGGGCTCATGCCTCAATCTCTTGAAGCGATTGATCATGCTCGGGCTGCGAATGTACCGATAATAGTAGCAGTTAATAAGATTGATCTTGCCGGAGCAAACCCTGACCGTGTTCTTCGTCAGCTTGCCGAAAGGAATCTCACACCTGAAGATTGGGGTGGTGAAACTATTTGTTGTAATGTTTCGGCAATAACCAAAGAAGGACTTGATAATTTGCTGGAAATGATAAGTCTTCAAGCAGAAATACTTGAACTTAAAGCTCAGGAAGCCGCTCTTGCAGAAGGTGTGGTAATCGAAGCTGATGTCGATCCCGGGCAGGGAGCTACTGTCACTGTGCTTGTTGAAAACGGGACTTTAAAGAAGGGTGATCCAATTGTTTGTGATGCATATTACGCGAAAGCCAGAGCGTTAATTAACACAAAAGGAGAGCTGGTGGATGAAGCCGGTCCAAGCCGCGCGGTACAGGTTCTTGGTTTTAGCCAAGTGCCTACTCCGGGAACAAAATTCCGTGTAGCAACGAACGAAAAGCACGCTAAAGAATTAGTAGAAAAAAGACAAATTGAACAGAAACAAAAAGAGCATGCCGAAGCTAAAAAGATTTCTCTTGAAAATTTTTATCGTAGAATGTCTCAGGAAGATATAAAAGAATTATCTATGATTATTAAAGCAGATACTCAAGGAACTACCGAGGCCGTACGCAGCGCGATTGAGCGCCTTTCAACCAATAAAGTTAAAGTGTCAATCATCTCATGCAGTGTAAGCGATGTAAATGATAACGATGTTATGCTTGCTGCAGCGAGCCAGGCTGTAATACTCGCATTTAAAGTCGGAGCATCTGCATCCGCACAATCACTTGCCGCAGGCGAGGGAGTTGAAATCAAGAAATACGATGTGATTTATCACGCGACAGATGAAATCAAACTTGCGCTGCTTGGTCTGTTAGAGCCGGTTTACAAAGAAATCACTACCGGAACAGCTGAAATTCGTCAGGTGTTTAAACTTTCATCAGGAATTGTTGCGGGATGTTACATTACAAGCGGAGTGATTGAAAGATCGAACAAAGCCAAATTATATCGCGCAGATGGTGAATTAATATTTGAAGGAGATATTCAATCTCTTAAACATTTAAAAGACGAAGTTAAAGATGTTCGCGCGGGAATGGAATGCGGAATTATTCTTAAAAACTGCACTGATTACCGCGAAGGTGACAGAATAGAAACATATAAATTAGAGCAGCAAACTCCACAATTATAAACATACCTAATTCATAAAATGGCTGTTGAACGAACAAACAGATTGAATGAGCTGGTCAAACGCGCGCTAAGTAAAATTATTCAAAAAGAATTTCTGCCTGAAAAATATGGTTGGATTACTCTTTCCAGAGTTATTGTTAGTGGTGATATCCAGCATGCCCGTGTCTTTCTTACCGTGATGGGCTGCAATGAAAAACTCACATTAGAAAAATTGAAAATACGTCAGCCTCACATCAGACATTTGCTTGCTAATTCTGTGAGACTTCGTTTCACACCTGAACTCATTTTTGAGATTGACGAAGATTTAAAAAAAGCGTTAAAAGTTGATAAGTTGATTGATAATGTCACGACTGAAACACGTAATAATGATGCTGAATGAAAGATATAGGAATACATAAAACTATTCAAATAATTGCTCGCGCAAATAATATTCTGATTCTGGGACACGTCAATCCGGATGGCGATTGTATTGGCTCAATGACAGCTCTATCACTTGGCTTGAAGTCCATCGGAAAAGAAGTCGCTGTGTGGTCTGGCGAACCGCTTCCATTAAAGTATCGATTTATGAAAATTAATTTTAGTGAAGCTTGTCAGGAAAGTTTAAATGATTTTGATGTGATAATTGTAGTCGATACAGCCGTTGAAACAAGGATTGGAGCAAAGTTGAATTTAACTGATATTAAAATTCCGGTACTGGCAATAGATCATCACATTGCTTCAGAAAATCATTTTACATATATTCACGCTGATCAATCTCAATCAGCAACCGGCTGTATTATTTTTGACATATTAAAATCTCTGAACGTGAAAATTACTAAATCTATTGCCGAAGCGATATACACGGCAATAATAACTGACACGGGTTGCTTTTCATATTCAAATACTAATTACCGTACATTTGAAATAACACTTGAATTATTAAAATCAGGAATTAATACCTCCGAAATTACTTCCATAATCTATGATTCACACTCTCCGGAATATATCAGAATTCTTGGTGCTTCACTAAAAACGCTTGCGTTAATTTCCGATGGTGTTGCGGCGATAATGTACGTTTCATCGGAAATGATACAAAAGGAAGGACTCAAAAGTTTCGATACTGAAGATTTTGTTAATTATCCAAGATCAATTATGAGTGTGAAAGTTGCGTGTATGATTACTGAATCGCCTGATTCAGATATTCTGCGCGTAAGTTTCAGATCGAAAACAGATGATTATGACGTCAGTAAACTCGCAAAACTTTTCAACGGCGGAGGGCATAAATGCGCTGCAGGAGCAAAAATCAAGAAACCATTGGCTGAATTCATCCCGAAATTAAAGAAAACAATTGAAGATTTTCTTAAAAAAGAAAATAATAAATCTTAAAATAAATCTAACTAATTAATAAAATATGGAAAACGTAATTATAATCGGTTCCGGACCTGCCGGGTTAACCGCGGCAATTTATTCAGCTCGTGCCTCGCTTGCCCCTATTGTTTTTGAAGGAGCGGCTCCTGGCGGACAATTAATTGTTTCTAACGAAGTCGAAAATTTTCCCGGCATTCCTGAAATAATTCACGGCGCCGTTCTTATGCAGAATATTAAACAGCAAGCAGAAAAATTTGGAACAAGATTTAAAACTGAAGATGTTCAGAAAATTGAAAAAAAAGATGGGTGGTTTGAAATTACCGCACCTTCAGGAATAGTTAAAACAAAAACTGTAATCGCTGCTACAGGGGCAACGGCACGAAGACTAAATATCCCAACCGAAGACAAATTTTACGGACGGGGCGTATCCGGTTGCGCAACATGTGACGGAGCATTTTTCAGAGATAAAAATGTTATTGTAGTCGGTGGTGGAAACACAGCAATGGAAGATGCTTATTTTCTCACTAGATTCGCTAAAAAAGTTACTATCGTTCACAGAAGAGATTATCTCCGTGCCGCTCCTGCAGAAGTAGAAAAAGTTAAGAATCACCCTAAAGTTAAATGGCTGATACCTTATGTAATACAAGAAATACTTGGAGAAAATACCGTTACCGGCGTAATATTAAAAAATAACATTACCGGCGAACCAATGCAGATTGCCTGCGACGGAATATTTGTCGCTATCGGTCACGATCCGCAAACTTCACTTTTTGAAAAGCTGGTTGAATTGGATAATGAGCGTTTTATTATTACCAAAAATAAAACCACGAAAACAAAAACACCGGGACTTTTCGCTGCCGGAGATGTTATGGATCCTGTTTACAAACAGGCAGTAACTGCTGCCGGGGCGGGTTGCAAAGCCGCGCTCGATGCTCAAAAATATATTGAAGAGACCTTGTAATTGATTAACCGGTTATTAATAATTATTAACCGAATATGTCAACCTTTGAACCTCCACGACAATGATTGAATTAAAAAAAATCACAGATTATCTCGATGACTTCTTAAATATTAAAAGCTTTAGAGATTACAGCCAGAACGGCCTGCAAGTCTCCGGAAAAAAATATGTGAAAAGGATTGCCGGCCTGGTTGACGCATCGCTTGACGGTTTCATTGCCGCTGCTGATTCAAAAGCGGATATGATTATTGTACATCACGGACTTTTATGGGGAAAACCGATTTTGTTAACAGGAATTTTTTACGAAAGAGTTAAAACTCTTATCAATGATAACATCTCCCTTTACGCGGCTCACCTCCCCCTGGACGCGCACACCGAATTTGGCAATAACGCTCAGCTTGCCCATTTACTGAACGCGGAAATTATTGACTGGTTTGCTGAATACGGCGGTAAACCAATTGGCTGTATTGCAAAATTCCCTGAAAAACGGCTGTTAACTGATGTTATTGATGAACTTGATAATACGATAAACACGCAAAGCCGTGTCTTCGATTTCGGCAGCGAGGAAATACAAACCGTTGGTATCGTCAGTGGAGCTGCTTGTGATGCCTTACCGGAAGCCGTAATGAAAGAAGTTGATTTATTTATCACAGGCGAACCGAGATTATCAGCCTATCACGAAGCACGTGAATTCAATATTAATGTAGCTTTTGCCGGTCACTATTCAACTGAATGTGTTGGCGTGCAGGCGCTTATAAATCACCTTCCGACATTATTTGATGTTGAGTCATTATTTATAGATGTGCCATGCGAAATTTAAAAAACATCTCTGAAACAGCAAGCGAAATTAACATAGAAAAAATTGAATCGCCACCTGTCTTTTTATATGGTGCCCATATATTTCTAAGTCGATTTCTTTATTTTATCATTGCCGGTTTGCTGCCGGTTATCGTTCTCATTTTAACCTCAGTCAGTGAATTTTCAATTAAAAATTCCGGCGTTGTATCATGGATGTATGATAGTAAAGCTTATTCATTCTTTCAATTCTTAATTTATGTTATTCGTTTTATTTCTTTCGGCGCAATGCTTGCCGCGTGGAGTTGGCTCGCAGGAGATATAATGTTCCGGGATGCCGAATCCGCTGTCCCTTCGCTTTCCGATGCTATTAACACGGCTTGGAAAAGCGCTATAAGAACATCATTTTCTACTTTTTTCACATGGATGCTCATTACAATTTACGCTCAATTCACTTTGATTTTATGCAAAGCAGTTTGGATAATATTTCTTCCTACCGGATATATCGCGGCTTCAATAGCTCTTATTTTATCTGCTTCATGGGCGGTTTTGCCTATCGCGGCATTAATGGGAAAGTTTATTTTTGCTATTCCACTTGTCGTATTTGAAGAAATGCCTTCAATGGCAGCTATTTCATTTTCATCGAAACTTGTGCCGTTTAAATACGCAATATGGAAATGGCCTGTTATTTTGTTTTGCGGATTTCTTTTGTTTATTACTATTGTTATTCCATCATGGACTTATATTGATTCTTTTGTCAATCTTATTACAACTTCCAATCCTTTGCCAATCTATAATCTAAAAATTCAAATTGCCGGAGCAGTGTGGATGTTGATTATGGGTCCGCTTGCTATTTCCGTATTAACAGCTTTTTATTTTATTAACAGTCCACGATACTGGCATGAAAATATTCCGCTAACTGAAGCTCAAATTCAAACAGAAAACTAAATACATAAAAATGACTGAATTAAAAAAAAGAATTCTTACAGGTGACCGGCCAACAGGAAAATTGCACCTTGGACATTATGTTGGTTCGCTGCAAACACGCGCGAAATTACAAAATGAATTTGATACTATTCTTATTATCGCCGATTTACACATGCTTACAACAAAACCCAATCGCGATGATGTAGATAAAATAAGCGCGAATGTTCGAGGAATGGTGCTCGATTATCTCGCCGCGGGAATTAATCCTGAAAAAGTTACAATTTATCTTCAATCAATGATTCCTGAAATTTATGAATTGAATCTAATACTCGAAAATCTTGTTACTGTTAACAGATTGAGCCGACTACCCTCTCTTAAAGAAATGGCGCGAGCGGCACATATTGATGACGAAGAAATGCCGTTTGGATTGCTCGGCTATCCGGTTCTTCAAGCTGCCGACATACTTTTACCGCGGGCAAATCTTGTTCCGGTCGGCAAAGATAATATTTGTCACGTTGAAATAACGCGGGAAATCGCAAGAAGATTTAATAATCTTTACGGTGATGTTTTTCCCATTCCGGAACACATGGTTGGTAACGTGCCCACACTTGTCGGCACAGATAACAAGGCAAAAATGTCAAAAAGTCTCGGCAATTGTATTTTCCTTTCAGATGACGAAATTAAAGTAAATAAAAAAGTTCGGGGAATGTATACCGATCCCAAACGCGTTCGCGCGGATATTCCCGGTACAGTTGAAGGAAATCCCGTTTTCATTTATCATGACGCCTTTAATAACAACAAAGAAGAAGTGAATGACCTGAAAACACGTTACCAAACCGGAAAAGTAGGCGATGGTGAAGTTAAAGATAAACTTGCTAAGGCTATCAACAAATTCCTCGCTCCCATGCGTGATCGTTACGCGAAATACGAATCCGAAAAAGGATTGGTTGAAAGTATCGTGTTGGACGGAACTGAACGTATGCGCAAAATCGCGGCAGAAACAATGCGGGAAGTTAGAAAAGCCATGGGATTATCCGGCTCGTGGAATCGAATAAGAAGAGCAGCGGAGAAATATAGGAAGGAACGAACCTAATTGACCTAAACAATGACCAAACTAAGAGAAAATGCTTTTAGGATTTAGATATTGGTTATTGGGATTTCCTTAGTAATTTGAGCAATTAGAAATTTAATTAACCTAATCTAATTAAACAAATGATTAGTAAAACTAAAAACAAAGTCGCTTACATGGGACCACCAACCTCATTCTCGAACCAGGCGGCACTACAACACTTTCCCGAAAACGCTGATTTTATTCCTTGTGAATCAATCGCTGATGTTTTTGAATCAGTTGAAAAGAGAACTGCTGATTTTGGAGTTGTTCCTGTTGAAAACTCTAACGAGGGAATGGTAAGTCATACCCTTGATATGTTTATTAAATCAAATGTTAAAATTGTCGCGGAAATCTTTCTCGATATTCATTTAAACTTGTTGAGCAATACTGAACTTGATAAAATCACTACTGTTTATACAATTCCTATCGCCTTCGCTCAATGCAAAGACTGGTTTAGAAATAATCTGCCTAAAGTTAAACATATCGATACATACAGCACGGCACACGCTGCTGAAATCGTATCCGGAAAGACCAATGCTGCTGCGATTGCGAGTGAATTAGCGTCAGAAATGTACGGGCTTAAATTCCTGGCGCGTTCAATAGAAGATTACACTCAAAACACCACGCGCTTTCTTGTTATTAGTGATAAAATCTCATCAAAAGCCGAAAATAACAAAACATCGTTGCTTTTTGCCATCAAGGATTATGCCGGAGCTTTATACGACGCGTTAAAACCGTTTTCAGAGGCAAAAATCAATCTTTCGAAAATTGAAAGTCGACCGAATAAAGTACAGGCGTGGGAATATTTCTTTTTTGTGGATTTAATTGGCCATATTAATGATAAAAATGTATGCAACGCCGTTAAACAGCTTGAAAACCACTGCGATTTTGTGAAAGTTCTCGGCTCGTATCCATATTACCCGAATTCATAATTATACTTCACGTGACTTTTTATCGCATTTCTGGTAAAATATAATAAATAATAATTAAACAAAAAGGAGATTGAAATGGAAATTTCTGTAACCGGAATACATTTTGAACTTGAAGACGATACTAAATCTATATTAATACAAAAACTTTCGGCAGCATTGAAAGTTTTTCCCGGGCCTGTTACAAGCGCAAAAGTAAATATTGCTCTCGATGCTGATGAGTATGAAGGTACCGCAATTATTAATTTCAAAACACATAACACAATTACCGCAACGGCAAGAAACAAAAACTTGCGGGTAGTTATTGATGAGCTCGAAGATAAAATTGCCTCTCAAACACGAAAATTGAAAGACAAGATTTCCAACCATCATAAAAAAACTCACCAGACACCCGAAAAATAATTTTTCAATATGAAAAGCGGAAAAATATCAGTTACTGTTCAGGAACTTTTAGATGGCTTGGGAGATGAAATGAAATTTAAAGTCATCTCAGGCTTTAATGGTCTTCAAAGATCAATTACTGCCGCAGAAGTCAACCGCCCTGGTTTGGCTCTTGCCGGTTATTACG
>QMOL01000060.1 GCA_003648225.1 Chlamydiota bacterium | reverse complement strand
TTGAATTAATAATAGTGCCGGGACGGTTGCATATTTCTAATCCCGCTTTTAAAGCATCCGGATTGGCTGAATCAAAAGAAATCGGCAGCTCGGTAGCTTTGCTGACGAGTTCAGTCAGCCAAATCATATCTTCAATTTCTTTTGAAGGGTCGCCTCCGGCATTGATATCAATATGAGTTGCCCCCATATGTTCTTGTTTTTTGACTTCGTTTACTACGAAGCTGATATCACGTTCCCAAATTTTCTCCCGCATTTTTTTACGAGTCATATTTATACGTTCGGCAATAATAGTAATATCATTCATAAAAATCTCCGTTAATTAATTTAAAAGTTGAAATATCAATGTGATTTTATCGTTTTAAGTCAATGGCTAAACAGGTTCCTACCTTTATTCGTTTAATAGAATTTTTAACACGTATCGTTGAGAACTTATCTACAGTAATAGTTAGTAATCCTTTTTTGCCGCGCATGCCTGCATTAGCGGTGAATGTTCGAGTCAACCATTCTTTATTATTTTGTGGAAGTGTAACTGAGTCGAGTAATAAGTTGTTTAATTCAATGGTTACGTGGATTGGCTTTTGATAAAATTTTAAATTAATAGGTGAGCGTAAAAGGACTTTGAAAACACCGTGTTCGGGGATATTAATGTTCATGGCGGCACGCTTTCCGGTTTCGCGATAACGAATTAATTTTCCTGAACTGTTATCTTCTTTCCAGTCGGATAATCCTTGTGACTCTCTACTGAAAACATTTGTAAAAATAATATTAGTGGCAAGTGCAAAGCCGAGCTGCCTTGGCGGAACTTCATTTAGAGGCTGCCATGTTTTATCACACTCAAAAGTTAATTCGGCCTGTTTGGCTGAAGAATCGAAAGTGTAAATTTCATAGTCGCGCCAGTCAGGAGTATCTATTTTGAGAGAATCAAGATATTTTCCATTAAGTTTAATTATAATGTTTTTTGGATTTTGTTCTGAAGTGTCCGGTTTAATCGCAGCGATTTTCAGCAACAGGACTTTGTTGCCTTTCGGGATTTTAATTTTTTCTCCGGCAAACTTTTGAGTCCATTTGTAATCAAATTGATTGTTCCAACTTTCAACATTATAAAATCCGAAATTATATGGTAAATGATAGCGCTTGTGAATTGAATTGTATGATAATGCACCCAAAGCTTCATGTCCTTGTACGGCGAAAATTAAAACTGCGACAATAATTAATACAAGCTTATCACCGTGTTTGATTTTATGTATATCGATTTTGTTATCGGTAAAAAATGCCAGCAGAAAAGCAGAGAAAACCGCGACACAAACGGAAACTTCAGGTGCCTGTAAATGAGCGCCGAAGATATAGAGGAACTGAATTGTTGATAAAACAGACATAACAGCGATTACAGGCGATGATAAAGTAGCTGTACCTTCTTTTTTTATACCTTTAATTACAGCCCGGATAAACGTCGAGTAAAACCATATCCAAAACAATACTCCGAAAATACCCGTCTCGGAAAGCCAGTGAAGATATTGATTCCATGCGTTATCAATAGGCGTCTCCATCGATGTTTTTAAATTATAATTTGAAATTTCTGTTGAAAAAGCGCCAACGCCGATCCCGGTAAGCGGATAATCTTTCCACATAGTGATTGCTTGTTTCCACTGCCATTCTCGTCGGTCAACCACGCTTTTGGATTTTGAGAAACTTAGATGCTGCGCATAACGTTGCAATCTGTTTAGAAGAGGATTCCCGGCACTTGACGGGGAATTGGCAATGCTTGTTGTGAATATGGGAATTGAAATAATAAAAATAAAAACCACAGCGGAAATCATAAGCGTTTTCTTTCGTGATTTATGACTTAATAATGAGCGGATAAATATAATTAATAATACAATTAATGTTACAATAATAATTCCCAGCAATGATGAACGCGAACCCGTTAAGGTGATTATATATAATCCCGATAGTGAAGAAAAAGCGAAAAGTATTTGTAAAGGACCTCTCTCGGATATCGCATAAGAAATAACAACAGGTATAAATAAAAATAAAAATAACCCTAAAGAGTTGGGATCCATCATTCCGCCACTCACACGTTTGGCTTCCTGCCATGCCGCTTCATTAAGCATACAAAACTTTGGATTAAATAAATTTTGATAAAGTGCTGTTATTATTACAGGAATAAGCATGATCGACCAAATAACAACAATCTTTTTAAAAAGCTTGTTTAACTGAACCCTGTTATCAACGCTGTTATGAAGAATATCATAAGATGCAATAAATAACGAAGGGAAAACAAGAAGCTTTAAAATAGAAAGAATTGTATGTTTTATAGCTTGCGAAGCGAGTACTCCTGACGCATTAACCCAACCGTTTTTGAACACGTGCGAGAAAACCGGATATAAATTCGAAAATCGCAGGGCTGTCCACGCGCCTGAACTGATTCCCACAAAAATAATAAAGAAGACCGGAACAGCGATATTATTTTCCATATTTATTTTCTTTTGAGTAACTATTTTGTTCGCAATCCATCCCAGAATAAAAGCGAAAGAAAGGAAAATAAGAGCCTGATGGGCTCCGATCATTAACGCCCTGGACGGCAGATTGATTGCGGGCGCTAAAGCTATAAATATCCACCATCCGGATATAGGCAACCGGTATGTTGTGATAAAAAGAATGATACAAATAAGCGAAAAAACAGATGTATAAACAAATGATGGCGGCGAGAAAAAATATGCTGAAATACACCAGGCAGCAATTGCGGCAACAAACGACCAAATATATATAAGTCTGCGGAGTTTCATATTATAAAAATATCAATTAGTTATTCACCACTCACAATTAATCCTCCTTCGGCGGATCTTCGACAATTAACTATATCCCCCTGAAAGCAAAAAAGAATGTTTGAATCAAAATCACTATATCAAGAAGAAATGACTGCTCATGAACATAATAAAGATCATAATCCATATTCTCGTGAATCGCTATGCTCCTGTCAGCGCTTAATTGCCATAAACCCGTTATTCCAGGCTTGACACGAAGTCGTTCGCGATGTAGTTTGTTGTATTTCTCTACAATAAACGGCATCTCCGGTCGCGGCCCCACTAAGGACATTGATCCCAGTAGAACATTTAAAAGTTGCGGTAATTCATCCAAGCTGGTTTTTCTCAACCATTTGCCTGCTTTGGTAATACGGTTATCGTTATTGTTTGTTGGATTTATTTCATATTTATTGGCGTCGTTTCTTAACGTTCTGAATTTGAAAATAGAAAACGGCTTGCCGTTTAAACCAACCCGGGTTTGAACAAAAATCGGGCTGCCTTTGCTGTCTATGCGGATTATTAATGCGATTATCAACATTATGGGAGATAATAAAATCAGCAAAATAAGACTGGCAATAAAATCAAAAATTCGTTTAAAAAATAAATATATGTAATGACGAGATGTGTTTTTAGCTGATATCATAGGAATACCGGCAATGTTTTTCGTAACCGTACGCTGAATTGATAATTCGTATACATTGGGAACAAATCTGTAAAGTATGTTATTCTCCATGCAATAATTCATTGTATTTACAATCTTTTTGGTTGTACCGCTCGGCATAGCAACAAGCACTTCATCGGCAGCGGAATAATCAACGAATTTCTTTAATTCATCACCGGTTCCGACAACATTTAAAGATAAACGTTTTGCGCGATTGTAAATTATACTGGTGCCGGTAAGATTAACATTGTCATCAACAAAACCAACGACAAACATCCCGAAAGCAGGGAATTCATTCAATCTTCTGGCGATTAATTTCCCTGCTTCTCCTGCGCCATAAATAAGGACACGTTTTGCGCCCGCGCCTTTTGAATGCAGCAAATGTTGGATTTTGTTAAAAACGGCTCTTGCAAACAGGATGCCCGAGATACTGATTACAGATGCGAAAGAGAAAATTCTTCTTGAAAATAATTTGGTTTGTAAATCTTTTCCAAGATAGGTAAAATAAACATAATAAATAGCAAGAAAAAGAATTGAGGCGATTACATAACCTACAATCACATTTTTATATTCTTCTACGTGAAGAATACTGGTGTCTTCCTTATATAAATTTAGAAAAGCATAAACGATAATGGTAATAATTCCAACGCCAAAAGCGATTGTAAAATAATGCCGATCGGCCGTAGGAATATAATATAAAGTCGGTGCCAATTCTGTCTGATATACAGCGCATATCTTCGGCTGGTTCAAAAAGTAGATTTTGTATCCAAGATAAAACGCCACGTAAATTATTGCAAAATCAACAATTGCTCTCGCAACACGGAGCGAAATTATAAGCCATTTATTTATCCATCTTTTAACCATTTTATTAATTCTAAAGTTTTACCTCTCGTACGCAGAACGCTTCAAGAGTTTTAAGTGTTTTCTTCAAGCTCTTTTCTGGTGATATGTGTTCCGGGCAACAGCCATAAAAAAAATCCGGGAATACTCATAAGAAGAGTATTAAGTCTGTACAACACGACAAACGCGGTGCCGAGATTTTTATTAACACCGAATTTCATAAATCCTCCTATTAGCGCGCCGTCACCTAATCCCAGCCCGGCAGGTGTAATTGGCAAAGCTAATACTAAGGTTGCAACAGGAAAAACAATGAAATAAGTGTATCCCGGTATTCCGAAACCTAAACCGGCTCCGATCGACCATGCGAAACCGCACATTATCAGTTGTAAAATTATTGATTCTATAAGAGCAATTATCGCTACGGTTTTGTGAGTGCGATATGTGTAAAGAGCACCGATGATTTTTGATATAGTACTTGTTAAAAAATCAATGATTTTATTTATAGATTTGTTGTTAAATCTGTAATTTAGGATTTTATCAATGAGAATATGTTTTTTCCAGAACTCTTTTGTGAAAATAAATATAACAAATAAAAAAACAATAAGAATAAGCCCGGAAAAATATGGAAGATAGGGACGGAAAGTACTGTCTATCCATAAAGTAGCTAAAATTGAGCCGGTGGCTATCAGTAGAACAGCTACCATTCCGACAAGACGGTCAAGAAAAACAACAGTTACACTTTCGGTTTTTTTATGATTCGTTTCGCGTGAAACATAAAACGCTTTAACCATATCTCCTCCGGTAGCTCCAAGAGAGAATAAATTAAAGAAATATCCTATGCAGTTGTATTTTAATGTTGCCCAAAAGCTTAAATTTAATTCCTGTGCGCGAAGCAGAATTTGCAGGCGGTGGGTGCCTATAAAAATTATAACCCATTGAAGAAAAACAGCAAGTAGAAAATACCACCAGTTCATTTCTTTTAAATATTGAACGGACTGCGTAAGATCAACTTTGTAGATAATAAACGTAAGTAGAGCTGCCGCGAGAATAAATTTCGCGTAAGTCAGATAATTTTTCTTTGATTTACTGCTTGACAAAATATTGAGTTTATGTGATTAATTTAATTATTATATCATTTCTTAAAATAATGAATTGATTTTGTTATACTCTTTAGATGTCGCAGAATCCGATCCTTTACCGGCAGCTTTTATGCAGGCAATATCTCCAAGAAGTTTGACAGGTAAATTCCCTCCTTTAGCGCCAATTTCAGAATACATTAACCAACTAAATAAATCGCTCATCTGCTTTTCGGTCACGGAACGCAGATGCCTTTCAATAAGCTGCGGTTCACGAAATTTGTAAAAATTTCTGTATAAAGTGCCACTACGCTGCGCTTGCCGCGCTTCCTGTAAATTAATTGCTGCTGTAGTAATAATCGCGTGACGATACATCTCATCGAGTCCGGCTTTTTCTAATTCGGATAAAAGATTGAAAACTGCCGCGGAATCACCATTCAAAATATAATTTGAAAGCGACCATTCATTTCGCGCAGCGGTATCAAGACAAATAAACGCGACATCATTTTCCGTTACGCTTTCAGCATCACCAACGTAAAGGCATGCTTTATCAAGTTCATTTTTTGTTGCCAAGGCATCATTTCCGGCAAGCCTTTTTATCAGCTCTACCGCGCCTTTGGTTATCTTTTTATCATACTGCTTTTTAACGTAAGCCGGTATGTCTTTTATACTGTCGGCTTTGCATTCAACAACGATATCACTCCTGACGGCGAATTTTGAGAATTTTGTGCGTTTGTCAAAATAACCGAAAACAAGAACCAGCAAAACATCATCCAATTTCTGATCAATAGCTTTCTCAATAAAATTAGCAATAATGTCTAAATCGGCAGCAGCAAGTTCATCTGCATACTTTACCCATATAACTCTAAATCCTCCCATCATTGACATCGTTTCCGCCGCGCTGACAATTGTACCGCCGGTAACTGAATCGCTATCCGCGTGCATAATTTCAAGGCAGAAATCTTCCGTTCCCGGAGAAATCAATTCTTTTTTTACAAGAATAAAAAGATTTTCAACGTCCAACTTGTTCTCTTCTATGATAACACAAGCAGGTCCCGTAGATTTACCTTTTACTTTTGCGGCAAAAGACGCAGGAGTAATTCCTATAGATGCTGTTTTTTTTGTTGCCATGTTATTGGAGGAAATTCTTCGCTAACACGAATAATTTATTTTCCGGTTTTACGATTATTATAAATTTCCCGAGTATTATAAATTGCTGATTTTTGAAATAATTAATTTGCGCTCAAATTCATCTCTCTTACCGCGGCCACTTCATCAAGACGGCCTACCGGAGTAGAAATCGGCGCGTTATGAAGCTCTTCCGGATTGTCACTTGCTTCTTGTGCTATTTTTTTCATTGCTTCAATGAATGCGTCAAGTTCAGCTTTCGATTCCGTTTCGGTTGGCTCTATCATCATCGCCTCTTTAACGATTAGCGGAAAGTAAATGGTTGGCGGATGAAATCCGAGATCAATTAATCCTTTTGCAATGTCTAATGCGTGAATACCGTTTTTCATCTGGCGGCTTGCGGAAAAGACGCATTCATGCATACAAATCCTGTCGTAGGGCAAATCATAAAATTCTTTTAATTTTACTCTGATATAATTCGCGCTTAATACAGCATGATCGCTTACTTCACGCAAACCGTCAGCCCCAATCATCAATAAATAAGCATAAGCTCTTAATATTATACCAAAATTCCCGTAAAAAGCCGATATGTAACCAATAGAATCTTCCGCGTTGTAATTTAAAGCATAAGTTCCGTCATCGCGCTTCTCAATTCGTGAAACGGGAAGAAATTTACGTAACTTATCTATAACTCCAACTGCACCTGCACCCGGCCCGCCACCGCCGTGAGGAGTTGCGAAAGTTTTATGCAAATTTAAATGAACAACATCAAATCCCAAATCACCCGGGCGAACACGCCCGACAAGAGCGTTTAAGTTTGCACCGTCATAATAAACAAGACCGTCAATTTCGTGAACTAATTTACAAATTTCTGTAACATGACTGTTGAAAAGCCCAAGCGTGTTGGGGGCGGTGAGCATAACTCCCGCAACATCATCGGTCAATTCCTTTTTAAAAGCTTCGAAATCCATAACACCATCCTTATTACTCGGAATCGTTGTTACAGAGTAACCGGCAATTGTCGCACTGGCAGGATTGGTTCCGTGCGCGCTGTCAGGTATTAAAATTCTTTTCTTATTATTCCCTTTGCTTTTATGGTACGCCGCAATAAGCATTACACCGGTAAGCTCACCATGGGCTCCGGCCATTGGTTGCAATGTCATTTCGGCCATGCCGGTAATTTCGGCAAAAAATCGCTCGGAATTGTACAAAACTTTAAGAGCTCCCTGTGTTAAAATTCCGCCGTTGCGAAGTTGAGGAAGCAGAGGATGCAAACGTGAAAATCCTTCGTTCTTGGCTACCGATTCACATACTTTCGGATTGTATTTCATTGTGCATGAACCGAGCGGATAAAAATTTGTGTCAATCGAAAAGTTCTTGCGAGATAAATTCGTGTAATGACGGACAACATCAAGTTCCGATACTTCAGGCAGCACCGCAGATTTCTCGCGGCGCAATGATGACGGAATTCTTGCCTTGTGGGGCGGAACAGAACAATCAGGAAGTTGAACGCCCCGTCTTCCGGGTACTGACTTTTCGTAAATTAGTTTCATATAGATTCAATTCATTTTTTTACAAAATTATTTAGGACAAAATTATTTTAATACAAATTCAATTCTTTTCTTAAAATAGTAAATTTTTTCTTTCTTTAATCCGTGTTAATTCGTGCAATTCGTGTCTCTCTTTTTTTAGCAAAACTCACTTTGGTAAGTTTTCTTTAGCCTTACATCTGTTACCATCACCAATCACGGATCACCGATTCAAGCGCTGCTGCAAGATTATCAATTTCCTCTTTAGTTCTCATTTCAGTTACTGAAATTAGCGCGACATTTTCCATTCCTTCATAATATCTTCCGACTGGAAAGCCCGCCGCAAATCCTTTGTCAATAAGTTCACCTATTATATCTTTCGCGTCACAGGGAAGCTTGATGCAAAATTCATTAAAAAATGTTGATTTGAACGCGCGACTGACATTAGGGATTTCGAGAAGTTTGTAATACGCGTAACTCGCATTGTCAGCGCATAATTCAGCCACTTCTTTGAGCCCTTCCTTTCCCATCAACGATAAATAAATCGCTGAAGCTAATGCGCAAAGATTTTCATTTGAACATATATTCGATGTCGCCTTTTCACGTCGAATGTGCTGTTCACGTGCCTGTAAAGTTAGAACAAAACCTTTTCTGTTTTGGTCATCGCGAGTTATACCGACAATTCTGCCCGGCATTTTTCTAACGTATTTTTTCCGGGTTGCCATAAAACCAACATAAGGTCCGCCAAAACTTAAAGGTAAACCAAGACTTTGTCCTTCGCCTACAACTATATCAGCTCCCATCGCTCCGGGTGTCTTTAATATCCCAAGCGAAATCGGATAAACTGACATAACTGCAAGAGCACCAACATTGTGCGCCGCATCAATAATATCTGTCAAATCGTCAATACAACCGAAAAAATTCGGGTTTTGAATGACTATTCCGGCAACTGAATTATCAAGTTTCTTAAGAAACTTTTCCCTGTTAACTGTTCCGCCATTGGTGCTTACACATTCAAACTGCATATCAAGATTTGATGTGTAACTCTCAAGCATCTTGCGGTAAATCGGATTAACTCCGCAGTCAACCAAAATCTTGTTCCGGCGGGTGACTCGCGCGGCCATCATTGCGGCTTCATAAATTGCCGTACCGCCATCGTAAAGTGACGCGTTAGCGACTTCCATTTCTGTTAATCTGCAAATTCCGCTTTGAAATTCAAACGCTGCCTGCAAAGTTCCCTGCGCGACTTCCGGCTGGTAAGGAGTATAAGCGGTTAAAAATTCACCGCGGCTTAAAATTGCATCAATAGCTGCCGGGGTGTAATGATCATAAAAACCGCCGCCGAGAAAACAAATGAGATCTGTTCTGTTTTGTCGCGAAAGAGCTTTAATTCTTCGCTCAACTTCGATCTCTGATTTCCCTTTTGGAATATTTAAACTTTTGACTTGGAATTCCCGCGGAACATCGGAAAATAATTCATCAATGCTGTTTACACCAATCTCTTTCAGCAACTCCTGCCGCTCAGATTCTACAAAGGGTACGTAACTTGCCCGGGACATGATATTTTAATAATTTGTTAATTTAATAATTGAATAATTGTCAATTGGATTATTGGATTAATGGATAATCTCCTATAACTCCCTTACCTCCCATACCTCCCATTAATCTTTTTCCTCAAGAAATGCCGCGTATTGCTCTGCTGTCATCAATTCATTCAATTCAGCTTCGTCAACAGCTGATATTTTACAAATCCATCCTTCGCCATAAGGATCTGAATTGATTTTTTCAGGAGCATTATCCAGTTCTGTATTAATTTCTTTTACCGTCCCGCCCGCAGGGGCGAAAATATCACTTGCGGCTTTAATTGATTCTACAACAGCTAATTCATCGCCTTGACCAATTTTCGCGCCAATCTCCGGTAATTCAACAAAAGTTATATCACCAAGCTGCTCTGCCGCGTGGGCGGTGATTCCGACAGTTCCGTTATCAGCTTCTATAAGAAGCCATTCGTGGTCTTTTGAGTAGTAAAGATTATCAGGAATATTCATAAAATACCTTACAGTTAATGAGTTATAAAATCACAAAACTACACCTTAATAAAAGTAAGTTAAGATTTTATCAATAATGGGTTTAAAATGCAAGTGGGGTAATTATAGAAAAATAACGATGAACTTCGTGGCTGCGGGACATTCAAGTTATAAAATAACTTCATTTCTGACCGTAATACGCTCCGGATCCATGCTTTCTTAAATAATGTTTGTCAAGCAGATAATCAGGAATACTTTTATCTATCTCTATTAAATCTTTTGTCCATAATGCCGTTTTTGACACTTCCTCCAAAACAATGCTGTTCTCAACCGACTTTGCCGGATTGGCTCCCCAGGTGAATGGACCGTGATTTGCCACAAGAACAGCCGGCATTTCCAAAGGATTTCTTTCTTTAAATAATTCCACAATTACTTTCCCGGTGTTTTGTTCGTAATTATCTTTTACTTCAGCAGCGGTTAACTGGCGCGTAACCGGCACAGCCCCGTAAAAGAAATCGGCATGCGTTGTTCCATAGCAGGGGAGTTCTTTGCATAATTGCGCCCAAACAGTCGCATAAGTGCTGTGAGTATGCGCAATTCCGCCAATCCCTGGAAAAGCTTTATATAATTCAAGATGAGTTGGTGTGTCGGTTGAAGGATTTAGTTCACCTTCAACAATTTTACCTTCCAGATTTACGATTGTGAGCAAATCCGGTGTGAGTTCATCGTAAGAAATCCCGCTTGGTTTGATAACAACAAGTTTTTCGTCTGGTTCATATCCACTGACATTTCCCCAGGTGAAAAGTACGAGCCCGCTTTTGTTAAGTTGTAAATTAGCATCGCAAACTTCTTGTCTTAATTTTTCGAGTCTCATTTGTCGCTACGGTTTGGTTTAATTTTTGTCGCTCGGAGTAAATTGAAATTCGCTTCGTCATCCCCGAAACTCTCCGGGCGCTAACGCGAATTTATTTTCCGGATTTAATCCTTTTAATTTTAATTATTTTGCCATTTAATAATTTTGCAAAATATAAATTATTCTGTCGTAAATGATTTTGTCAATTTCTTTATATGCTTTGCTCATAAAATTCCTGTCCGAGTTTTTTGAAATATTCAAGCCCTTCAGCGCGATTATCAAACCTTAAATTCCCTTCACTGTCAACATAACCCGTTTCGCCGTTTAA
>QMOL01000059.1 GCA_003648225.1 Chlamydiota bacterium | reverse complement strand
TTCTGAAATCAATATGCACTAAAACTGATATTGAATAAATCAGGAAATCAAATTTGCTCAAAAGAGCAAATTTCATCCGAGTGCCTGCAACATAACAAGCATCGGCACGACTCATCGAACAAACATATGTTTTTATCTGATGTTCATCCCGAAAATTTCCATGCGCCCGGATTCAGCACAACTTGACATAAAAACAGTATTTACTTATAATTTTTAAAGTAAATAATAAATACAGGTGAACAAATGAAAATATTAACATTCTCTTTAATCTCTACTTTGGTTTTCGCGATTACTGTCATGGGAGAAAGTGTAAGACTTGATCCGCTTGTGCGACAAACTCATCGTGCGATACCGTTTTGCGTTACCGGAGCGGCGGGAAATCCGCTTGATAATACGATAGCAAAGGTTGTCCGTAAGGATTTATCAAAGCATGGAGCATTTAATGCAGCGAGAATATCCGGTAACGATGAGAAGACGCTTGACCAAGCCGATAGAAGGACCGGAAAGGTTCATTTTAAGAATTGGGCGAATCTTGGGGCTCAGATACTCGGGAAAATAAAATCTAAAAATGGAAAGATAGAATTTTACTTATACACCCCGTACAATGGCGCGCGCGTATTCGCGAAAAGATATCGTGGGAATAAGAAATCTGCAAGAAAGGTTGGGCATTTAATTGCAGATGATATAATTCAGGCGATTTTACATGAGAAGGGATTTTTTTCGTCACAGCTTCTTTTTGTAAAAGGTGATATTAAAAGTAAAAATATTTATATCGCTAATTCTGACGGAACAGGAATGAAGGCATTGACAAAAGGGAACACATTATGTGTTTTTCCCGACTGGTTTCCTGACGGCAGGAACATTCTTTTTACAAGTTATTTTGAAGGCAGGCCCATAATTTACAAAATGTCGCTTAACAACGGTAAAGCCAGAAGATTACTCGCGATGCCAGGTATGAATATCTGTGGTGCTGTTGCGCCCAATGGACGTAAACTTGCCGCAATTCTCGATAAAGATGGTCAACCGGAACTGTATGTAATTGATTTGGCTACCGGAAAAAGAAAAAGACTTACTCATGGTCGTGCGGTTGAGTCATCGCCATCCTGGTCGCCGGACAGCCGGAAAATTGTATATTCTTCTGATGAAGCAGGAGGTCGTCCGCAGATTTACACGATTTCCGCATCGGGTGGTCGACCTCATAGATTGACAACGAGTTCGTTTTCAAGATATTGCACTTCACCGACATGGTCGCCCGACGGTAAAAAAATAGCTTTTGTAGCCCAGCTTGCCGGGAATTATGATGTATGTCTTTATGATTTTGCGTCCAAACAATTGTATCAATTAACGACAAACCCGAATAATGATGAAGGTCCGAGCTGGGCATGTGATTCGCGGCACATTGCTTATTCGCGTGTGTATGGCCGAACATCAAAAATCAGAATTTTAGATAGCGAAACGGGAAAAACAGCACCGCTAATTCAAAGTGGTGAATATTGCGGTTCACCGGCGTGGGAACCGTGAGTCGGTTTTGCCTGAAAGATAACCAATAACCAATAACCAATAACTTCCCCCTTTATGGCAACACCAAAAATTACAGCAGTAGGTTCAGTAGGCTTAGACACAATCATAACTCCGAGCGGTAAGCGTGAGGAATTGCTTGGCGGTTCCGTTGTTCATTTTGCAGTTAGTGCGAGCTTTTTAACAAAAGTAGGTATAGTAGGTGTTGCAGGCGCAGATTTTCCCGAAGAGCACATTTTGTTTATGAAAGATAGAAAGATTGATCTTGAAGGATTGGAACTTGTAGAAAACGGGAAAACATTTAGATGGACGGGTTCGTATCTTGAAGACTTTAATATGGCAAAAACTCATTGCACTGATTTGAATGTTTTTGCTGACTTTCAACCTGAAATTCCTGATGATTACAAAACATCGCCAATCGTTTTCCTTGCTAATATAGCGCCTGCATTACAACTTCATGTGATTGACCAGATGAACGAAACGAGTTATCGGATATGTGACACTATGAATTTATGGATTGACAATACGCGCGAAGAACTTTGCAAAGTTTTTGAGGCGGTCAACATCGCAATTATGAATGACGGAGAAGTACGATCTTTTACCGGAATAGATAATTTGATTAAAGCGGGTAGGAGAATGCTTGAATACGGAATGGATTATTGTGTTGTAAAAAAAGGTGAACACGGAGCAATGGCGTTCGGGAAAAATAATTTCTTTACCGCTGTACCGGCGTATCCGGTTGATGAAGTGATTGACCCGACAGGAGCGGGAGATTCATTTGCCGGCGGTTTTGTCGGATACATTGCTGAAAAGGGAGATCACAAACCTGAAACAATCAAGAAAGCTTTGAGATGGGGAAGCGTGATGGGTTCATTCAATGTTACCGATTTCAGTTGTGACAGATTTAGAGATACAAAACCTGAAGAAATAAAAGCCCGGCTTGTGGAATTCGAAAATATGATAGGGTGATTGCAAGATTGAAAATACGTCAAGCAGTAATGTCATAATGACAATAATGTGTGTGGGAATGACCGAAAATCAATATTTCATCTGCAATAAATGCATAATATAAAACAGACGTAAAAACATAACTAACTTCATTTAGCTGATATAGGTGTTTTGGCACGCTCGTTGCTACATTAATTATGAAAAGCTGAAAAGTGATCAGTTTTTTCATGGTTTCTCCTCCGTAATGCGGCCGGCTTTAAGTCGGCCGCATTCATTTTATCTATAGCATTGTGAACAGTTGCCGGAAGTCGGACTATTTTCCCCTCTTTACTAAAAATCGATGAATTTGTATAATTACTAACTATGGATTATGCTAAGTTAATAATTGGATTGATTTTTTTAACCGGAGGAGCGCATTTTCTCGTTGAAGGTTCTAAAAATCTTGCTTTAAAACTAAATATTCGACCAATTATTGTTGGATTGACGATCGTCGCTATGGCAACTTCTTTTCCGGAACTTTTGGTAAGTTTAACATCAGCATTAAAGGGCAGCGACGGAATGGCAGTGGGGAATATAGTTGGAAGCAATATCGCGAATATAGCGCTTGTGTTGGCGATTGCCGCTTTGGTTCGTCCGTTTAAAGTTAAAAAGCAGACTTTGAAAGTTGATTTTCCTGTTTTGCTTGGAACAACCATTTTGTTTTGCTGTTTTGTTTTGGACAAAGAATTAAATTGGGTGGAGGGAATTACTTTGCTCATTATTCTTGTAGGTTATATATTTTATTGTATAAAAACTTCCGCTCATAAACCGGACTTTCAAAATGAAAAACCGCACGGCTCAAAACTGAAAAATCTTATCTTTATTCTCGCCGGCAGCGCAGTCGTAATCGCGGGAGCTTGTTTTTTGGTTGCCGGCGGCGTGGAAATCGCAAGAAATTATAATATAAGTAAAGCGGTAATAGGTTTGACCGTCTTTGCTGTCGGTACTTCACTGCCTGAACTTGCAGCTACGGTTACCGCGGCAGTAAAAGATCAGAATGAGATAGGGATGGGCAATATCATCGGCAGCAATATATTTAATTTTGCGCTTGTAATTGGAATTGTGCCGATTGTGCTTAAGCTTAAAAACAACACCGTTTTGAGATTTGAGCTTATAAATATAGATATTGTAGTGATGGTTGCGTGCGTTGGTATTTTATATCTGATTATTTTGAAAACCGGGAAATTCGGTCGTATTGCCGGAATGTTTTTTCTTCTTGGATATTTAATGTATGTAACTTATTGTTATAAACCGGAGATTTTTTGATATGTCTAAGTTAGCTATAATAGGAGGTTCAGGGCTTCAGAAAATTCCCGACGGGGAATTTTTGCGGGATTATTTCGAAAATACGCCTTTTGGTATGCCAAGTTCGCCTTTACGTCACATTAAAATCGGCGAATCCGAACTGGTCTTTCTTGCACGTCATGGAGAGAATCACACTATTTCACCAAGTGAAATAAATTACAGAGCAAACATTTATGCTTTAAAAGCATTAGGTGTTACTCAAATAATCAGCGTCGCTGCTGTCGGCAGTCTAAAAGAGAATATCCGTCCGGGGGATTTTGTGATTATTGACCAGTTTTTTGACAGAACATCTAAAAGAAATGATACTTTTTTTGGAAACGGAATCGTCGCACATGTTTCTTTCGGAAATCCAATCTGTCCGGTTCTTCATAAAAAACTAATAAAAGCTGCTCATAATGTTGGAGCGACAGTACACAATTGCGGTACTTATGTTAATATTGAGGGGCCCGCGTTTTCATCGCGAGCCGAGGCGGATTTTTACAGAAATGTTTTAGAGGCCGATGTTGTTGGTATGACAAATTTAACGGAGGCAAAACTCGCCCGCGAAGCGGGGATATGTTATGCTTCACTCGCGCATGTAACTGATTACGACTGTTGGAGAGACAATTCAGAAGAGGTATCGGTAAGCGATATTTTAAAGATAATTGATAGGAATATTGAGTTGACGAGAGATATCATCTTAAAATTTATAAATCAAATTTTTTTATCAGACGAATGTAACTGCGCTAATGCTTTATCTTCAGCATTAATAACTCCGATTGAGAAAATAAACGAATCTGAAAAAGAAAAGTTAAAAATAATTTTGAACTTATAGTCGCTGCCATTGGCTGCGGGAATTGATCGAAAACAAAGCTGTAGCCGCTGCCATTGGCTGCGGGAATTGATCGAAAACAAAACTGTAGCCGCTGCCATTGGCTGCGGGATATTAACCGACCTCAGCGAGGTCGGCTACAGAAGAAAATAACTTAATAAATAAAAACTATGAAGATAAGAAAAATTAAATTAAAAGGTACTGTTTATATTTTACCTAATTTATTCACGGCGACTAATCTCGCTCTCGGAATTAAGGCGATAACACTTGTTCTCGAAAATGAACAACATTATAAGCAAGCGGCGGAATGTTTGATTCTTGCAATGATTTTTGATGTTTTTGACGGACTGGTTGCGAGAATAACCAAAACAACCAGTCAGTTCGGCATCGAATTCGATTCGCTTGCCGATCTTGTGAGCTTTGGTGTGGCACCGGCAATAATGGTTTATCGATATGCTTTGTCAAGTGGAAATATTGGTAAATTCGGTTTTTTGATTTGTGTTATTTATGCTGGTTGCGCGGCATTGCGGCTTGCACGTTTTAATTCGAGAATTGAAGATGAAACAAAATCGTTTTCAGGAATTCCAACGCCGGCTGCAGCGGGAGTTATAGCGACATATTTTATGCTTGTCGGCGGAGGATATATACCTAATGTAATGACTGAATTTATCGCGCATTGGATTCTTCCGTTTGTTACTGTTGCGCTTGGAGTTCTAATGGTTAGCACAGTTCGTTTTCCTGCACCTGCCAAACAGAATATTTGGAGAAAGCATCCTTTCAGATATTTAGCGATCGCCGCGGGGATAGTTGTATTAATAATAGCAAACAGGGGGATAACATTATTTGTTATTTTTACCGGTTACACACTTTACGGATTGATAAATTATATCAGGCAGTTTTTTAAACATGAAACCGAAGCAGAATTTGAACAGGAAATCGATTCCGAAATTGAATCGGACGCCGATTTAGAATTAGAACCGGAAGAGACAACCAATATATTACAAAATAATGAATCAGAAGAATCATAATAAAATACCAAAAAGAAATATTACAGGTGTTCTCGTTTGCGATAAACCGACCGAGTGGACTTCCCACGATGTTGTCGCGAAAATCCGCGGGCATTTTCGATTAAAAAAAATCGGGCACGCGGGCACACTCGACCCGATAGCAACCGGAGTTCTTGTTTTACTTTGCGGTAAAGCAACTAAACTGTCAGATAAATTAATTGCCGATGATAAAGAATACAGATTTAATCTCCTTTTCGGAATGACTACCGATTCGCAGGATATTACGGGAAAGATAATCAGCCACGATGAAAATCCTCCCGAAAAAACTAAGGATGAAATTGAAGATGTTCTTCAACAGTACCGTGGTGAAATCTCTCAACTGCCACCCATGTTTTCCGCAGTTAAAATAAATGGTAAACGTTTGTATAAACTCGGGCGAGAGGGGAAAACTGTTGAACGCGAGCCGCGAAAAATAACGATTCACGAACTTGTTCTTGAGCATTTGGAATGGCCGCGCGCGACAATTCGCGCTGTCTGCTCCAAAGGAACTTATGTCAGAACTTTATGCAATGATATCGGTGAGAAATTATCTGATGCGGGCGGATGTATGGAAACACTTGTCCGACTTCGCAGCGGTGATTTTACAATTGCCCAGTCTCATAAAATCGAAGAAATAATCTCATGGACTCCGGAAGAATTTGAAGATAAATTGATCACAATTTAAAATCCAATATGGAAAACAGGAAAAATCTTTATGACAAAAAAAGATACCGACCAAGAACAAAATCTTGAAAAACAACTCTGGAAAGCTGCGGATAAATTAAGAAATAATATGGTCCGGGCATGGTTTACTTTTTCCAATAAATGAGTAAAGATAATTCCGAATTTAACGTATTAAGGTTTAATGTTAACTGTTGTTGCGTTTAGTTAAAAGACGATAATTATTGACTTTTATTAATGTTTTTGATATTATTAAAAAATAATAGCCAATCAACTAACCAACTATAAAAAAAGATGAAACTTAAGCAACTAATCAACGTGAAGAAATTTTTATCTTTAATTTTATTTTTATACGCAAGTTTTTCTTTTGCGGTAAATAATCCAATGTCGTGGCAGAACGAGATGTACGACTGTGACACGATGAAATACAACGGTGAATATTATTTTTCCGGGAATTTTCTTGGCGGCGATATGCTTATTTCAAGAGATTTGAGAAACTGGGGCTGGCGGACTCATGTTTTTTCCTACAATAATTCCTGGCATACGCCGAAGGATCCAAATAATCCTGACCGCGATATTCATGGCTCGCATATGCGCTACGAAAACGGTGTTTTCCATTATTACGCGCACCTTGAAACGGCTGACGGAGTCACACACGCGACAAATCCTGTTTCTGTAGTCGGTCCTTATACTGAACCTGTAACTTCTCATGAATTTACAAAGAATATTGATTCGGATACATTTAAAGATAATGACGGTTCATTTTATTTTTATGTGACTAAGTTTAATAGTGGCGAGAGTATATATTCTTATCCGATGCCGGATTTATTTACACTTGGAGCAGGCACTCAAAGAACGACACCTTCGTCAGGTGACGGCAGCAATATTAATGAAGCATCAAAAGTTTTTAAGTATCGTGATAAGTATTATATGCTCTATAACACTTATGACACAGTGAACTTTGATTACAGAATAAGAGGAATTGAAGCTACAACGCCTACCGGATTCAGCAATAGCGGAAAATATACCGATCCGATTATTGTAAGGAAAACTCTCGACCCGACTCATGAAATCGTTCGTATTGGGCAGCCGTGGGTCGTTGAAGGTCCAAACGGATTTGAAAGATGGGTGGGATACTTCGCGCACATTGCAACTTCGGGAACCATTACGGAGCAAGGGCAATACATTGACCGGCTATATTTTCTCGGTGATGACTTGAAAGCCGATGCGCCAACTCACCGTGATTCTACGGGTTATCATCCTGCACCTGCAAAACCGGAATATCTTGGGTTGTTTAATGAAACGAGCGGGAGTTTACCGACAAACTGGACGCTTGTATCCGGGACTTGGAATATTGTTGACAACGAACTTCGTCAGACAACCGCGACAGGTTTTAACAACATTACTCTTAACAATAAAAAAGCTGATAATCTTCTCGCGGAAGCAAATGTGAAAATCATCGGCAGTGGTACAAGAGCGGGGCTGTGTGTAGTAAAAGACGGTACGGACTGGCTTCGCGTAGGATTTGATCAATCGGCTAACAAATGGTTTTATCAAAGAATGAATGATAGTACTTACGATACAGCAAATTATGCTCTTCCCTCCGGTTTTAATTATCAGGCATACCACAAAATTCAACTGCAGAAAAACGGGAATACTGTTTATATTAGGATTGATGATATACCTGCGCCTGCATTAAATTCCATTTCCGTTAATTTCGATGGTGCCGCCTCGCCGGAATTATTTACCGATAACGCGCAAGCCGCTTTCGACGGTGTAATTTACACTATCGGCTGGGACGAATGGAATGGCAGAGTGCAAAGTTGGGGTTCCACTAAAAGCGGAGTTTTGCTTACCGGAGTTTGGAATTACGGTTCGTGGGGAATTGACCAGCTCGAAACCAATGGAATGAAATATATTTTCAAGGGTGACCTGATGCAAGAATATGAAATAGATGTTCGTTGCGCGGTAAAAACGCCAAATGCAAATGCCGGTCGCCGTGTAGGTATTTTCCCGGTTGCGATTGATGCCAATAATTATCTTGTCGCCGAAGTTGAGCCTTCAACGACACGACTTATTGTCCGGGGGGCTACAAACGGAGTTTTGATTTCTTACTCACCGGTATTAATTCCTTACAATCCAACACCGGGCGCGTGGAATATTCGCGTTGCGAAACTAAAAGATAAAATCATTATTTTTGTGAACGGCAGAGAATTATTAACGGCGAATTTAACTTACGGTGCAGCGCAAGTGGGTTTAGTAACCGAAAATCAAGATGCGATATTCAGCACTATGCTTGTTTATGAAAATAAGGACAAAACATTGCCTTTACCGTGGCAGGAAACTGATCTTGGAACAGTAAAATATCCCGGTAGAGCTGATTTCACCGAAGGATTTGTTACAATTAACGGCAGCGGAAGAGATTTTTGGCATACGACTGACGATGGTCATTTTGTTTATCAGCAAATTAATTGCAATAAAGAAATCATCGCGAAAGTTGAAATGCTTGACCCGGCAGGTTACTGGTCGAAAGCCGCGCTTATGATTCGCGAAACGCTTGCGTCGAATTCGAAAATGGCGCATGTTTGTTTAACAAAGATGGATGCTAATAACACCAACAGCGCACAATTCATTTGGCGTGAAAATACCGGTGCAGGTACACCTGTAACCTCAATAGACAAATACAAAATGTTTCCTTCTTATCTCAAGCTTTCACGTATTGGCAATACATTTTCAGCTTATTGGTCGCGTGACTGTGAAACTTGGACTTTTGTCGGCAGTGCTGAAATTAATATGAATCAGAATTGTTATATCGGGCTCGGAGTTACAGCACAAAATGCTGATAGGTTCAACGGTGCTGTATTCAGTCATGTAACCATTAATAATATTCCTGAACCTGTAATCTTGGGATTCGCAGGATTGATTGCACTCGTGTTTCGCAGCATGTTACCGTAAGGAGGATTTATCCGCCAAAGTTTATTTGTGAGTTAAATTTTTAACCATTAATTAATTTTCCGGGGGAATAAAATTGATAATAATTTGTTTTTCTGATATAATAACGTAATTATGAAAAATATTTTATTTTATTTTATTCTCCTAACTCTTTTCTTGACAAATTGTTCAACTCGTCAAGAGATAAACAAGCAATGCTCTCCAAACGTTCTTCTGGTAACTATTGATACATTACGCGCCGACCGTGTCGGTTATATTTCCGGTAGTGCGGTTTCTAAAACACCTAATATTGATTTGCTTGCTTCAAAAGGTGTTGTATTCAAGCGCGCATATTCGGCAGTGCCATTAACGTTGCCGTCTCATTCTTCGATTTTCACCGGTCTTCATCCATTACAGCTTGGGATTCATCAAAATGTACCTGTAACATTATCGCCTGATATACCCACTTTTACGACAATTTTAAGAAAGAAAGGTTATCAGACTATTGCGGCAATTAGCGCGGAAGTTTTATCTTCCAAAACAGGAATAAATCAAGGTTTTATAGAATATGACGATCCATATAAAATTTATAATTCACATAAAAAGGGAGGAAGGATTGCCGAAAAAACAATCTCAGCTGCGCTGAAATTACTCAAAAAACAAGATGAGAATAAACCCGTTTTCCTTTGGGTGCATCTCTATGATCCGCATGACCCTTATACTCCTCCAAAAGGTTACCGGCAGGAAGGTGATTCCTTGTATGACGCCGAAGTGCGTTATACAGATGATTGTGTAGGACGTCTCATTAAATCATGGAAGAAATTCTGCGGTGATAAAAATAACTTGATTGTAATTACTGCCGATCATGGAGAAGGGCTCGGTGAGCATGGCGAAAAGTTTCACGGGCATTTTTTATTTGATACTACTCTGCATGTTCCGTTAATAATCACCGGGAATAAAATACCATCTGCAGTCAGAGATGATATTGTATGCTTGTACGATATTTGTCCGACGATTTTAAAATATTGTGATGCGAAAAATGAAAATGAAACTGAAAGTCCCGCGATAGACTTATTGTCAAAAAATAAACGTGAAGTGCCGGTCACTTCTGAAACTGAGTATCCTGAAACGCTTAACATGAATATCAGCCGCGGCTACGCAATTCATCTTGGTGATGAAAAATTGATTTGCCAGCCCAAACCTGAAAAGTTCAATTTGCTGAATGACCCGAAAGAATTACGCCCGGTTTTTACTAATACTACAGTTTTGAAAAATCTTTTGTATGAGACCGTTAAAGAACTTCGTGAAGCGCATCCAAAACAAAATTTAATGGATAGTGAAACCATTTCGATGATAACGTCTCTCGGTTATTTAGGATCGATGGCACCGGAAAAAATAACGGCTGATTCTCCTGTGTTTCCGCATCCGAACTGGAAATCTCCTATGCAGGCAATTAATTTTATTAACCAGGCGGAAAGAATGTTTCGCTTGCCGGAAGATTCCGATGAGAGACTCGCGATGATGGAGAATTGCTATAAAATCGATCCCGAAAATAAATTTGTGATAAAAGGATTGGGCAGCTTGCTGTGCAAGCGCGGTAAATATGCTGAAGCGGTAAAATTATTTGATAAAATAAATCCGGAAAGTGTCTGGATGGCGAAAATATTTTACGATATGACGCTTTCTTACGCTAAACAAGGTAGAAAATCAAATGCTTTTGTTTGCGCGGAACTTGCAGTAAAAAGATGCCCTGGAATGCCTCTCGCATATCAGGCTATGGCGATAGCGAATCTGGTAAAGGGAAAATTTGAAACTGCTAAATCCAATGCGTGGATAGCTGTAAGTATTTCTCCCGACAATAAATCATCCTGGAACAATTTTGGACTTATAAATAATGTGATGAAAAATTATGGTGAAGCGTATAAAGCTTTTTCCGCTTCTATGGCTTTAACAGATACTAATGACCAAAAAAGTGTAATGAAATTTGGACGAACGTGTATGTTTATGAAAAAATACGATGAAGCTGAATGGGCATTCAAAAAAGCAATAGAATTAAATCCAAATAATGAAAAAGCA